>JAOZSR010000016.1 GCA_029939575.1 Fidelibacterota bacterium | reverse complement strand
TGAAATACTTCTGATGCTTCCGGAATTTTCAATGATTTGGATTGAAGATTAAGTAGACTTTTTACAACATTCATGTTGTTTTTAACCCGATGGTGAACTTCTTTTAGGAGTATTTCCTTTTCAGAGAGAAAATTTTGAATCTTACTTTTTGCTTTTTTTTGTTCTGAAATATCCCTGCCAATACCAATAATTTCTTTAACCTGATTATTTTTCATCAAGGATTGTTGTATCAACCCATGAAAGCCATTTCCACCTATCTTTAGTCATTGCAGGTTGTTCAAGATAAACATTATATGGAGGATGGTAAAGATTTTCCATGGCTTTAGCAGTAGATTCTCTATCATCTTCATGAACTAGTGGCATAAATGTATATCCAATTAATTCATCTTCAGTTTTTCCAAAAGTCTTACAATAACTTGGACTAACAAATAAAAATGAGCCTTCAGTATCTACTTTAACAATCATATCTGTTTGATTGGAAATTAACATACGATATTTTTCCTTACTTTTTTGCAATGCTACTTTTGCCTGGTTTTGCTCTGTTACATCTCTCAATATTACTAAAGTATATTGTTCTTTGTTTATCATAAAAGATGAAGCTGAAACATCCATATCAAATTCAGAGTTATCTTTTCTTAAACCTTTTGTTAAATAATTTGATGGAGCATTTCCTGCTGTTCTTTTTTTAACATTTTCAATTACTTTTGGTCGCTCATCAGGAGCTATGAGATTCAGAATTGAGGTTGAAAATATTTCTTCCAATTTATCATAGCCAAACAACTTTAGGTATTCCTTATTAACAGTTATATGTATTCCATTTTTTGATACGCCAATTGCATCCTTGGAATTTTCATAAATTGCTCGAAATTTTACCTCACTCTCCTGTAGTGCCTGTTCAGTACTTTTTCTTTTAGAAATATCATCAATAATTATCTGAACACCAAGAATTTTTGCATTTTCGTCATTG
The DNA here is from genome assembly GCA_029939575.1 of Fidelibacterota bacterium. GTDB lineage: Bacteria > Fidelibacterota > UBA2242 > UBA2242 > JAOZSR01 > JAOZSR01. The sequence continues at coordinate 52,602 of JAOZSR010000016.1, read as the reverse complement.
AAAGTAGAAATGGAATATTTTATAAATGACGTTTTACTCCATTTGGATGTATATTTAACTTCATTTTGAATAGATTTACCACTTTTTATTACAGATTTTATTGCATCAGAAATTCCAATATCCTGTAAAGGTTTAAATTCAAACATATTAATTTTCATTGTAGCTTCTAAAGAAGGTGATCCGACTATTTCGAGTGCTTTGGGATTTACTCTAATTATCTTTCCGGAAGTATCAACTGACATAATTCCTATTGGTGAATTTTCTATTAACATGCAATATTGAGTTTCACTTTTCTTCAATGCTTTGTCAATATTTTTTCGGTTAGTTATATCCATCATTCCAACAGCAAATTGATTTTTTCCAGGTGAAAAAGCTTTAACTTCCCAATATTTGTTTAAATATTCACTATAATCAACAATTTCAATTGATTCACCTGATAACGCAACTTTTCCATAACGATCAATCCAAATTGGTTCAATATTGGGTATTACTTCTAATCCTCTCTTACCAACAATATCATTTTTTTTTCAAATGTGTCATTTCTTCATATTTTGAATTTGCATCTAACCAAATAAAATCAATTGCTTTACCATTTTTATCAATAATAATTTCATGTAATGCAACACTAATATTTATATTATTGAAAAGTGAACGATACTTTACTTCACTTTCTGCTACTGCCTTTTCAGCATGCTTCCGTTCGGTTGTTTCCAGAGATACAACCATGAGGTAATCGAGTTTATTATCATCATATACAGGTACTATGGTTGAATGATACCATAGTTATCTTCCATTAACATCCACAATTGGAGCTTCCTGTGTAATAATTTCACCAGTAGCTTTAACCTTTTTCAAATTTTTTGTCATGGGAATCTTGAAAAAATCCGGATAAAAATGTAATGGATATGGTTTGCCGTAAAACTCATTAATATCATCTATTTTCAATTCTTTTACCCCCGAAGAACTCATATATTGCAGATTAAAATCAAGATCAACGATTTTTGTACAAACAGGTGAATTCTCAAGCCAGAGTCGGCTTTTTTCCCTGACTTTTCCTTTTTTGTATCATCAATAATTATTTTGTTGTCCTGAATATTTCCCGAATGCAATGACATTGACATGCGACTTACTCTCGATAATAATCTACACCATTTCCTATTGTAATTATTGATAAAATCGTTTAGAGGTGTTTTATACTTGGCTAAACACAATGTTTGCAAAGCCCCATTAATCGATTGGCCTTTTTCAATTATTGTTAGAAAATATACATGTAACAATTCTGTTGTGCTTATACCTCGTTTTTTGATAAAACCTAATTCTTTTAGAAATTGGTTTAATTTCTTGCTATATGCTAACTTCATAAAACGCCTCATTTTTTGTTATTTTTTAAATCATTATAATTTAAGAAATTGAGGCGTTTTTTTAAATACTTTTATTTTATTTAATCCATATTTTTCAATCTGTTAGGCAACTCGGAAATATAAGTAATAATTTCCCATTTACCGAATTTTCTTGATCCAGTTCTGAAAATAATATCATTATCAAATAATTTTCTTATTTTTCAATAGAACTCAAAGATTTACCTGTTATTCCTGATAATTGCTTTTTCTACTAAAGACACCCTTTTTTCAACGGTCCCAAAATATATGCAACACCCGGATCGTATTTAGACATTAGTTTTTTTTCTTTTTTACAGCAATTTAAAACCGATGAGAGAATAAAGTGTAGGAATAAATTATTTTACACTAAGCATCCGGATTTTAACAAATTGTGTTATTTTTTTAACCAAAATTCATAACTTTGCTCAAATTCTACTGCTTCAGGTTTTTGGATTGGAATATAGAGAATATTATTTTCGAACTTCCCGCCATTCTTCAATATCATTTTTTTACCGATTTTAGCAATAGAAAGCACAATATCTTGTCGTTTAATTACTTCAGGATAAATATCCTTGAGAGTTTCATTATAAAGTATATCCTTCATAGGATTTTTCCATTTTTTAGGAATGCCGTCAGTACCAAACAAACATCCAAGTATCCCAACAGCATTTGACGGATTACAATCACTATCCATCCCACAGCGCATGGAGATATTCATAGTCTTCCAGAAATCACTTTCTCCATATAAAAGGCCCATCAGTATATAGGCACCGTTGACTCTGACATCTACTGCATTGGCAAGATCACCCTCAGGAGTTGTGTACCATTTGTCGTAAATCTTTTTCCATGCATCCTGCCAATCATCACATTCTTTATGCCACTTTAAAACATCACGAACCATTTTTGCATAATTGCTTTTTTCAGGTATGCAGGCAAGACCATGATGAATCACTTTGTGTATATCCTTTTCAAAAAATGCTGCAGTATACATTCCGGCAACAAAAACTCCACCATATACACCATCACCATAATTCATGACATGACCAAATTTCCAACACCAATCATTAGATACTTTTGGTAATCCGGGAGAAATCAATCCAAAGAGATCGGATTCAATTTGAAAATCTATATCATCAGATGCCCAACCATTTTTTGGATGACCGGATTCAGGTGGATAAATTCCTTTGGTAATATTATCCCAGGCTGCTGCATTTGCGCACCATACTCTGTCACGGGGAATATATTTAACAAAATCATCTGCAATTTGATTAGAAGTCAAGTCGAGACCATTGGTATTTATGGAATGTAAAAATAATAACTCGATATACACATCATCATTTTCCGGACTTCCGTTTAATTCCATTTTATTCCAATTACTAAAATCATTGCGATAGACCGGATCTACATCTTCAGATGCTAATCCATGTCGATCAAAGGAATAATAATCATCAAGGTCAAAGGGAATAATCTCGCCAGTCCACAAACCTTCTGTAGGTGCACCAAACTGAACACCAATCATTTGACCCAATAAACCGGCATCGACTTTATCCAGATAATCTTCCCATGAGATTTCACGAAATTGTTTACCATTTCTTTTAGAACATCCTGTAATTATTACCAGTAGCACAATCAATAGCACAAATATTTTTCTGTTCATTTTAATCCCCTTTTATATTCTGTAATTAATTTCATCCAATCATCTACATTTTGCCCAAATTGTTTTTCATCATTATGAAAACCCTTCTCATTATTCAATCTATTAATGACTCTCTATCCACAGTCCATTTAATTTTCCAATTGCAGGTTCATTTCCTTTTTCAGTATTTACCAACTCTATTTTAAGATTATATTTTCCAGGTTTTAAGTCCATTTTTCCAAAGTTATTTCTATTTGAAATTCGATTTTTCAATTTGCTCTTTCCAATTGTAATTTCTATTTGTGCATTGGGATTATTGATTTGAGAAGCATCAAGTTTGACTTCATATTTTCCTGACTTTACCACTTCAACATTTAATGTCTGAGAATCTCCTGAACAGCACCAGTTTTCTGTCCAATGTCCATGACCTTTGACATTACCTTTCAGGGAAGTAATAGCACAGGCAAAAATGTATCCATCGAGATTTCTTTCATCACCTATGAGAAATCGTGGCTTTCCAAAAGATTTTTCAGATGCATAAATTTCTTCCCAAATTCGTTTCATCTCCGCTTTTAATTTAGCAGCAACTTTAGTTTTTTGTGCGATGATGTTGTGCTTTTCTTGAGGATCTTTGGGAATATCAAATAAATGATAACCATCATAATATTTAACAAGTTTATGTTGCTGGCTTCGTACTGTGAGCACCTGGTCTTCAAATTTCAATATTGATTTGTCTTCCAGCACATCATTTCGTCCAGTTCGACCTGGCCAATAGACTTCATCCTTTGGATTATAGATGATCCGGTCAGGCCAGTTTTCAGTTTTCCCTTCGAATAACTTTTTAATACTGATTCCATCCAGTGGTAAATTATCCTTTGGTAAATCAGTTCCGGATAAATCCAAAAATGTAGGAAACATATCTACAAGATGAGCGATTTTATCCACAATCATCGGTTTATATTTATTACCATATTTCACAAAAAATGGTACTCGAATTCCATTCTCCCAAACGGTGCCTTTGCTTCCACGTAATCCGGCGGCATTTCGTAATTCCTGATCTTCTTTTGATAAATTTCCAAAATTACGTTCCGGATTGTGAACAGGGCCATTGTCCGATGTAAAAATCACAACAGTATCATCATCCAAATCATTATCTTTTAATGCTTTCAAAATTCGCCCAATATTATAATCTGTATGATCGATCATTCCATAGAGTGTAGAAAGTGCTTCAGACAATCCTTTGTTTTGATATTTTTCAATGTATTTTTCCGGTGTGTACCAGGGGGCGTGAATTGCTAAAAAAGGAAGATAACAGAAAAATGGTTTACCTTTTGACTTTGCATCTTTCATGAATTTTACTGACTTGTCAACAAGTATATCCTGTGTCCATCCTTGCCACTTAACTGTTTTGCCATTATGATAGACATCATCATTGTTTTCATGACGATATAAATGAGGGAACCAGGATTCATCAAATCCACGATTCCATGGCATCCAGGGCCCTGCTTTGCCGCTATGCCATTTACCAAATATTCCTGTTGTATATCCATTTCCCTGTAACAATGTAGAAAAAGTTGTTTCATCCAATGATAAAAAATCCCTTCCACGGTGAACACCATGGACACCGGTTCTATGGAATTGTCGTCCTGTCAACAGACATGCACGGCTAGGAGCACAAAGGGGCGAGGCATAGAAATATTTGAATTGGATTGACTCTTTAGCAAAACTATCAATATTTGGTGTTTCAACATATTTATTGCCGTGATGGCTAATGTCGCCATAACCCAGATCATCAGCAAAAAGGAATAGAAAATTTGGTTTGTCAGTTTTTAAATAATCACATCTTCCTGCAATTATTAAAGACGCAGTTGTAAGTGATGCTACTTTTATAAATTCTCTTCTTTTAATATAAATTCCTTCATCTAATTATTTTTCTCGGGATAAGAATCATTCCTTCAATCCAACAGCAACGGGAGCAAGCGGTATATTTGAATTATTTGTCACACCTTTGGGAAGTTCGTTTTTCCAGCCTGCTTTTAGACGAGATGACAGGTTCTCAATAAGTTTTTTGTTTTCAGGAAGATGTGCAATATTCACACTTTCATTTGGATCATTTTTATGGTCATATAATTCACGTGATTCTATTTCCAGAATTTTTATACCGTCTTTTTTACACCATTCTACATATCTGTACCTGTTAGTTCTAATTGAATAACCTTCTAATTTCCTCCCTCTTGGAAACTGGCTAAAAACAGCCGATTTCCATTCAATATCAGGATTATTCAAGACTGGTAACATACTTGTGCCTTCAAGATGCTGTGGTATCTGTAAACTAGCAAGTTCTGCTAGTGTTGGAAACAGATCAACATATTCAACCAAAGCACTAGTGGATTTTCCATTATTTTTATTTCCAGGAATAGAAATTATCAAAGGAGACCTTGTTGAACGATCAAAATTTGTGCACTTACCCCAACTATTGTGATCTCCGAGATGCCAGCCATGATCTGTCCAAAATACTATAATTGTATCTTCTTTTAAACCGAGTCGCTCAAGTTCTCTAATTATTCGCCCAATCTGCGCATCTACAAAACTCACACAGGCGTAATAGCCATGACGTAATTCTCGTGCCCTTTCGTCGGAAAGTGTTTCTTTTCCATCTTTATTACTTTGACCGGAATAATTTGCTAAAGCATAATGGGTAGTAGAATATTCCGGAGAATTTTCAGGATGTATCTTGTTTGGAGACAATTTTATCTGTTCAGGATCATATAAATCCCAATACTTTTTTGGGGCTACAAAGGGTAAATGTGGTTTGACAAATCCAACTGAGAGAAAGAACGATTGCTCATCTTTTTTTGCAGCAATTCTTCTCAAGGTATTAATTGCTTCAGTTGCAGTTTTGGCATCTTTATATTTTTCATCCGGAACATCTGCCATTTCAAAAGGAGGAGTTGTTATTCCTCGTCCTCCATTATATTTTTTTCCTTCTTCTATATTTTCTGACAGTTGATAATGTGGCTTAAATGGAGGTTCCCAGGATTTTTCTGTCAGATTTTCCTTATAGCCGTGATGAATTTTACCAAGATTTCTGGCATAATATCCATTTTGGTAAAAATATCCGGGAAGAGTTGGATACTTCTTCATAAATTCATTTACGAAATATTTGGAATAGGGATAATCCACTCCAACAGTATTAGGTCTGCATCCCATTAAGAAACTCGCTCTCGAGGCTGAACAAACCGCCTGTTGAACAAAAGCCTCCTGAAACAGTACACCATTTTCAGCAAGTTTATCAATATTCGGAGAATGAATATGGGTCGCACCATAACAATTTAATTCTGTTCGTAAATCATCAACACCAATAAAGAGAATATTTTTAGGCTTATTTTTTTGAGTAGCATAGCTAACCAATGAAGGAGCAAGTGCAATTCCTATTACTCCAAATCCAATTTTGGTGAGAAAATCTCTTCTATTTTGATTTTTCATTTTTTCACTTCATTAATATCATTTTTCGGGTTGTAGTGTTATTATTAATTTTTAATTGATACAAATAGATTCCACTTGATAGTTCATATCCATCGAAAAGTACAGAATATTTACCAGCACTTTGATTTTCCTGTACAATTTGCTGAACTCTTTCTCCCAATAAATTAAATAGAGAGAGTTCAACCATTCCTTTTTTAGGAATTACATAATTTATTGTAGTAGTTGGATTAAAAGGATTTGGATAATTTTGCATTAAACGAAATTCATTTAGATGATTTTCAATATTACTTTCAATATTTGTAAGTAAACATGAATTTTTCATTCCAGGAGTTCCATGGTCTTCTGAAGCTATCCAACTTTCTGCAATTGCGTTATTATATTCGGGCTTTTTCAATTCCAGAGTCGCGCCTGCTCCATCAGCTTTCAGAGGCCAGGGCAGACTATCATTAAATTTTACTGAATCAATCAGATTCCCCAAATTATTATATAATCTTACTTCATCTCCTCCGTTTCCAAATTTAAAATCCATATCTCCAATTACATTGGATACATCATGGAAGAATCCGGTAAAATCATTTACATCATTACAAATAACAAGGAAATCACCTGCTCCCAACCTGGTTTCTACAGGAAAATCAAATACATTTGTGCTATCATCATCTTTCAATTTCCAGCCTGAAAGATCAATATCTTCAGCACTATTATTATACAATTCCACCCAATCTTCAGTATCAAAATTCGATGCTGAGTTATAATTAATTTCATTGATCACAATAGAATTTTCTGAGGAATCACTAATAAATATTGCAGTAATATTTATATCTGCTGCAACAACAACAGTAGCCACTATTGAATCGGAATCAGTTACACCTTCCCAATGTGAAAATTTATAGCCATTATTAGGAATTGCTGTAATTTCCACAGGTACAGGTTTGAAATAAAGTCCTGACCAGGGATAATTTTCAGGAATAATAGTATTGAGTTTTATTCTACCCGATCCGTGAGACTCAACATTGATGGTTACTTCTGCTGTATCGATGACTCCAAGTTCGCTCTGAATATGCTTGATCATTTCAGCAGGACGTTTCCTGGCAAAATCACGCATAGTTTCAACACGTTCATACCATTCATCAACAGAATCCCAATTCAATCCTTCCAATGGATACCAATCTTTTGGTTCTTTCCAATGTGCAAAATGTTTTGGCATTTCATCTTCGATTACAGCCTGGCTTTTGTCAATTTTCTCAATCACAAAATCAGGTTCAAATATTGTATTCATGAAATCTGCAAACCGATTTATAAATTTTGTCTTGAATTCCAAATTTTTCAACAATTTTCTGAGGAAAAGTGTAGCATAATCAGGATCAGGCCAACTATGATGTTCTTCATCTGTGACAACTTTCAGAATATTATCCATATATGCATTAGTCCTGTAATAACCTGCTGCATTGTTGTCCATATCTACACCCAATCCAAAACCATGATCCACATCAAATAAGAACCATCGCCATTTTCCATCTTCTGTTCCGGGATGAAAGAATTTGTTATTTTTCCCGGGCCAATCTGTATTTCCAACATAAATCTCAAAAACATAGTAATTGATAAAGGCTTCTATATCCATCTGGGTTTTTACATATTCATAATTATTGGTATTGGAAAGATTATGACTGTTCATATAATTATAAAATTCATAATATTTTTCATCTGTACCGTTAGAAACTTTCACTTCACTATGTGGATATTGATGATAGTTGTATTCCATTAAATCAACATTATCAGGATTAACTCCATGATGAGAAGCCACGTAATGTTCATTTAGTTTTTCACGAATATTATGAATGCCCCAATACTCGCCATTCAGATACACAATACATGGTCTGTAGGCTTGTTTATCAATATCAATTCCATCCAATAATCCCTGGAGCATTCCATCGTTTAGCATCGTATGATCCCAGTCATTGGAAGAATTTCTGATTAGAAAGGATTCAAACTTATCTATTGGTAAATCAGGAAAAAGTTGATAGTCAATTGAGCCTTTTCCATATTTTGACCTGGCAAATACTGCAAGTGGTTTCTGAGGTCTGGCTCTACTCCAATTACCAACAATTTTTACACCAACATCCTGCATGATTTTGCATTTACCATCATTCTCAAAAAACTCAAGATGAAAAGGTTTTTCCCAATCCTCCCAAAAATTTGCCCCACTGTAAGGTAATTCCTGTTCATAATTATTTCCGAATACATAAAATCCTTCTTCCTCATCCCAAAGATTCACAGGATCAGAAATTAAAGAAATAACAGGTAATTCAGTATCAACATTAAAAAGATAACTTTGGGATACAATTTCACTATTATAATGATTTTCTTTGACAGATATCGCTCTGATAATAGTTGTTGAATCTATAGTTAGTTCATCATTGTAAAGTAGTGATTCTCTAGTAGGCGTCGAGCCATCCAGTGTATAGTAAATGTCGGCATCATTTGTTTCGGATAAAATTCTCAGAGAAAAAGCCTCAGAAAAAAAACCGTTATTGACAAAAAATTCCGGTGAAGAAGTAATATTAATAAATCCTTCTGTAAGGTTTGATTCTCCTGGAGTCGGTTCATCAAAAAACATCCAGTTTGTGCTTCCATCCGGACTTTTGCCTCGTGATATATCAGTGGCAATCTCACCTGTAAAGAGAGAATCCTTAACTTCTCCTGATGATGAGAAAAGATACAACATTTCTCCGTCCGATTTTATTTTGAAATCTGTATGCAATTCTCCTGAGATTACAGAATCTTTATCTGAAGCAAATATTAAAAGAAATCCATTTGGCTCTATCGTTACATTGGGAAATAACCAACATGAATCCGCATCTCCGGCATCAGAAATTCCATAATTTTCCAGATTAAGTACTGTTGTACCACCGTTATACAGTTCTATCCAATCAGGATAATCACCTTCAACATCGGTAATTGTTAATGAATTTGATGACATTACTTCATTTATTGTTAATGTTATTTGAGATACAATAATATCTACTTTTTTTGTATCGGATTCACCATCATTATCAGTTAGTGTTAATGTAACTTGATAGATCCCGTATTCAGAATAGGAATGACTAATTATTTCACCGCTACCAATTTCACCATCGCCGAAATTCCATTGATATGATACTATGCTCCCATTCACATCAAAAGATGAAGTTGCATCAAAATTGATTATTTCATTTATATCAGCAATCTGTGGATAATAAAAAAAATTAACTATCGGTTTACCTGTATAGACTGTTACTTCCTGTGATGTGCTGTCTTGCTTATTATCATTATCTGTGACAATTAATTGAATAGAATATTCACCAGGATTTGTATATTTGTGATTGGTAATTTTACCTGTACTGACGCTTCCATCACCAAAATCCCAGGTGTAATTTACAATACTTCCCCCTAATGTATCATATGAAGTTGAAGCGTCAAATATTACATTTTCATTAATTATTGGATTTTCTGGTGTAATAATAAATGAAGCATTTGGTTCGTCATGAGTTAGTGGCAGTTCAATATTATCAAAATGCATCCAACCCCAATTTTTCCTGATTTCTATAGTGTTATCACCTGATATTAAATTAATATTTATGGATTTAGTGTGCCACACTTCAGTAGCGCCATCAAATTCAAGAGACTCAACCAAAATTCCATTAACATAGATATTCTGAGTTTTATTTCCATGAGGTAATCTGTACCCAATTAGAAGTTCAACTTCTTCAGAATTTGTAACGTTTGCTATTGTCCAAATTATTGAGCCACTGCTTTTCATGTCGACATATTCCCCATTGCTGGCAGTTACATCATCTTTTATTGAAATATCACCCGATATATTTGCATTTTCTGCTTCGAGAATATCAGCATATGAAATACCCGTTACTATGAGCAATAAGAAAAAAAGTATTATATTATTTTTCATTTTTTACTTCATCAATATCATTTTACGGGTTAATGCATTATTTCCGGATTTTATTTGATAAAAGTAGATTCCACTGGATAAATTGGAACCATTAAAAGTAACAGAATATTTACCTGCATTTTGTTTTTTCTTAACAATCTGGCGAACTCTTTCACCGATTAAATTATATACTGATAATTCCACCATTCCTCTGTTTGGAATTACATAATTTATAGTGGTTGTTGGATTGAAAGGATTTGGATAATTCTGACTTAGGAAAAATTCACTTGCTACAATATTTTCATCATCTAATCCAGCAGAAATAGTTTGAATGTCCGGAGAATTTCCTTCATCATAATATTCCCATTCTGCACCAAAGGGGATCAGGATATCCGGTGAAAAAAGTTGCAGATCAAAATACATATCCAGACTATCATCAACTGATTGATGTATTTCCACAGCCAATATATTTTCACCTTCAACAAGCAGACTGCATTCTTCTTCAAACTGCAAAGTTACTAAATTGTCGGCAGAATTATTTGCCCAGGTTTCATAATTGATTTCACCTGTTGGCATATTCACTCTGCTTATTTCAGTTCCATTTAAATAAACTACAGCACCATTGTCTCTTTTTATTAGGGCTACTACTTTCTCAAGGCTGTCAGAAGCCATAAAACTTTTTCGAAAATAGGTTGTTCTCCCGGGATTAACATTTTCAAAAGTAAAAGAAGCATTTCCAGTATTCCAATTATCACAAACATATTCAGGATCATTCCAGTCAACAGGACATAGAGTAGTATCTATTGTAATATTGATTATTACAGCATCTTCTGAAATGTTGCCATATAAATCTTGTGCTCTTATAAAAATGTCAAACTGTTCACCCTGATTCCCATTTATTGTCGTGGAATGTATAAATCCTCCTTCGCCAATATCAAAATCAAATTCCATATTTTCAAAAGATATGTTTTCTTTACTATATCGAAAGTATGAACGTTCATTGGATTTTAGATTTATCTGAAAATTAGTATCATAGACCAGTATCGATTCATCAGGATATTCATAAATAATCGGTGGTACACTGTCACCTTCAAAAAAAGAATACATTGCTGGAAGATTATCCTCAAATAGGGTATAGGGATCATTAAAAAAGTTCATAAAATCAGGGACACTGGAATGTCCCGGATAAGGTGCATAATGATGTGAAGTTGTTGAATTGCGCCAGACTGCAGCATAACTGATCCTGGTGGCAATATCATTATCTTTGATAGGTGCCAGTAAACCTCTTGTGAACCAATCCAGTGTTGGAATTGCCTCTTCTCCAACTTCTGTTACTGCACATAATTTTATATATTTCATGGATAACTCTGAAACCACCTGACAATTACTTTTAAATTGCTGAACTTCAGCTTCGGATGTATTATTTCTAAAATAAAAATCAAATCCATATATATCCACATAATCATCACCAGGATAGATATTGAAATAAGTATCTTCATTATTGAAATCATTGGCACTGGGCGAGATTGCGTAGATCAGGTTATGAACATTCAGAGAATCCCGGAGGTAATGAGTTGTAAACTGCCACAATTCTATATATTCTTCAGTAGTGCATTGTCCCTGCCCCCACCAGAACCAACCTCCGGTGTGTTCATGATATGGTCTGAAAATTATTGGAATAGACTGACCTTTTTCACCTCGTAGTGATTTATAAAATAAAGCGAGATTGTGCAATGTGTTTTTGTAAAAATCATGATATTCTCCTCCGGGCAATATTGTTTCGACAATATTTTCATAGTTAACATTTTCTGAATAAAAATGCCTTCCCTGAGGATCCTTTTGATGCCAACAAATTGTGTTAATTCCACCTCGATTAAAAGCTTCAGTTATACGATATTTTGTATCCGGCCAATCTTCATTTAGACAAATTTTATTTGCATCCCAACTATAGATAGCGGGATAGGAACCACAAACATCTCTGACATCGCTCCTGTCATTATCATCTCTCCAACCAACTCCATATCCGGTTGCATCATGCATACCCCAAATCAAATGGTCACTAGACAGCCTTTCCATATTTGCATAGAGGTATCTTGTTTCTTTGGTTGCTTTATTATCAGTCAATCCAATATCAAAGGCATTAACATTCTTTTCAAAATTAACCATTGCATCATAAATATCCCAGACTGCATTATTGACTTCTGATTGTGTAGATTCATTGTCTAAATATATGGATTCAGCGCTATAACAGGCGTATTGAAGAGTAGTTTTGGAACCCACTGGATATTGTCCTTCACCAGTTCCTTCCACACTATTATTCTTTAATTTGTAAGCATTATTTATGGCTTCATATAAAGCTGTTAAATCATTATTATTTTCTAAACCTGTGGAATCACCAATTTTGAAATCATCTATCATCAATATCGCTGAATCGGGCGATTCTTCTCCACCATTGAGATAGCAAAAGATTTGAGTCAATCCAAAATTCTCAGCATAACTCATTTTAACTTCGTAATTATTCCATTCATTATTACCTGGAATATTGAGTGATACGAAATGGCTCGCTCCGTTTTCATGAACAGGTTTAATATTTAGATCAGTGCTGGTATTACATTTTGCCCTGAATGTGATATAGGGGACTGAAGATGCATCTATTATCTCAGGTGCTTCAAACCGAAAGTGATCCCACACCCAGGAAGAATCTCCTTCATCATTCCCATTATGCCATTCATAGACAACGTTTAAGTTTCCAGATACTTCGCTCAAAGTAAATGTTGGCTGATTTTCACCAGTGAACCAATTTTCCAAAACACCATCTTCAAAATTATCAGAATAACCAGTAATCTGAGCCTTTATTATTTGAAAAAGCATTAAAATACATAATAATGATTTTATTATATTATTCGTCTTCATTTTCATTGTGAGATTTCCCATTTACTTCGAATTCTGATTTAGATTTATCACATTATCATAGTTCATTCATCATAACCGCATACTTTTTCAACAGATCAATTGTGGTTTTATCGCCAGCAAATACAGAATTTCGACCTTGAGGTTCCTGTGGAGGATCACCGGTAAAATCATCACCATTATACCATTTGGATTCATTCTCATCAGGATTTGAGGGTTTGCCAAATCCACCAAAAGCCCAGAAATTACTACCTGACATTGGTCCACCTGATTGTGCATTTTTATATATTTTTTTAAACATCATTTCATAATATTTATCACGGTAAATGGTTGATACTTCGGTTGAATAGGAATGACTATCTCTTGGAATTCCAAATTCTTCAATCACCAATGGCTTATTTATTTCTGACGACATTTGGATGTGTTTATCCAAATATTCGTGCGCCTTTTCCATTGCTTCCGGATAAGATTGTTCTGCATTATGAGGATCAAACCAGCCCCAGTTCAAAATCCACAAATGAGTTGTGATATAGTCTATGCTTTCGAATTGATGAATTGATTTAAATAGTTCCTCAGATTCTATACAACCTGCTAAACCTTCATTTCCAGTAGAAACAAGATGGTTTTTATCAATTGATTTTATCAGTTTGGCACTTTTGTCCACCCAGATTTTGAAAGCAGGAAAATTCTTTTTTCCTTCATCACCTCTTCCGGGACGTGGTTCATTGGCCAATTGCCAGGACATAATGGTTGGATCATCTTTGTACATTTTGCCGGTTACTGTATTTTTTCTATTTATTAACATTCTTACATAATCAAAGTATAATTTCTGTGCTTTTTCATCCGAATAGAGCCGGGCACTAAAATTCATAAAATCATCCCAATTATATTCTGGTAAAAATGGATTAGGATTCACTTCATCATTTGCCCATGCAACAAGCTGTGAAAATCCACCAGTCCAGATCCAATTATTCCCCAGATAAATCACCGCTTTCATTTCACGTTTTTCCATTTCTGCCAAGCAAAAATCGAGACCAATAAGAACATCTTCATTGTAAATTCCGGGAGCAGTTTGGAAAGCAGGCGTAACAGTATTGTCGTAATCAGTTTTTTCTGATGCCCCCATAATGCGCAGATTCGTAACACCATTTGATTTCAAGAAATCCAACTCTTTGATCAAACGATCTCTATCACCGGGTTTTGTTTCCATTCCCAAAAGTGGTCCATACCACATATTAGTACCAAGATAATTATAAGTTTCTCCATTAATTATAAAATTATTACCATCAACTTTTACATAACTATTATCCTGTGAATTACAAGAACTAAGTGCCAGAACCAGGATTACAATCAGCATCCAAAATTTCATTTTAACTCCTCTTATTTAACAAATTCAAATACACCTGAATTTTTATAATCTAAATCACTTCCCCAGATTGGGCGCCACCATAATTGGGATGGTTTTGTATTCATAAGTCTGTCATGATCCATGAAAGAAATATTAAATCTTAATAATTCAATATTTTCGTCGGAAATTGCTTTTAATGGAATTGCAAGTTCTGCCGAAATTCCTTTCTCTGCTTTATGGCATTGGATTTTTAATCCTTCAATACTACTTTTTACCAGGGATCCTTTTTTCTTATCTGGAGCGAATTCTATCTGAATTTGGGAATTTTCACTCACTTTAATATTTGAAGAAATATTAATTAGTAATTTATCTTGAAATTCCAATAGTTTTCCATTGCTAAGCAGTAATTTATCATCAAAAGTTTCTATGGCAACATAGAAGAACTCATCATCGAAGGTTGTTGCAAATTTATACCAACCATCGGATTTACCATTCCAGGCCCAATCTTCTTTGATATAGCCCGGATTCTTACAGTAAATAAAACTTTTATCATCCCAATCAGAAAAATCGCAATCAACATTTATAGATTTCTCAGATTTTTTGCATAAATGTTTCCAATCCAGAGTGAGTTTTTTGCTACTTGGTAGAGACAGGGTATCTTCAATTACAAAGGCACCATGTAATTCTACTTTTATATCTTCATTTTCTAATTTAGAAATTCTTGTTTCCCCTGAATTAATAATTTTAATCATTTCAACAAATTTAGATTTTGGTTTTATAATTTGATTAATTTTCTCTGAAGAAAAAGTAATCCCTGGAATTGTTGGCAACTTACCCGAAACTATTAATGGAAATTCAGAACTATTGTCATATAGGATTTTCATTTCTAATTCCTTGAAAGAATCCGTGGAATTTACAATTGGTTCAATATTAAACCAATGTCCCATTCTCAGCAAATAAATTCGACGAGAATTCTCTTCATTCACAATTTCATCAGAAACAATTCCATCAAGAGCAAGATTTACAGTAGTAGGCCTGCCACCATCCATCGTCACCCATGTAATATGATCAAATTCACCATATTCTTTGCCACGTAAACTACTTGAACCTCCGGTTGTCGCTAATACATATTTTTCATTTCCCTTGCTATCTCTGTTTTTGAAAAAATTATGATAATGACCTGAGTAAATTGTATATGGGCGATCTTTTAATAAGGCTTCAATTTTTTCAAAACCATTCATATTTTCATGATTCCATATAGGAACATGCATACATATAATTGTGTGGTAAACATCAGAATTTTTTTGGATTATTTCTTCAAAATAATCAACTTGTTTCTGATTGATTGCGGCATGAGTGGAATCTTCTGTATTAAGACAAAGAAACAAGACATTTTTGTATCGGAAATAATAATAACTTCTACCATATCTTTTTTTCCATTCTTCTCTCATCCAGTCATTGCTTAGATCATGATTGCCCGGAAGACGAAAAAATGGCATCTCTAATTCATCAATTATATCTTCAAATTCCTGCCATTGACCTGATAAATATTTATCATTTGTTGTATAGCCATCAATCAAATCTCCAACTGAAAGTACAAAATCGGGCTGTAACATGTTCAGATTTCTGATTGCCTGTCTACATACTTCTGTTCTTGGACCACCGGTAAAATCTGCTACTATTGCAAACTGAAATTTTTCATCACAGTCATTTACTTTCAGACTCGTCCAGGGAGTTTTTTCTGTGGGATTATCTCCGGTTTTGATTGTATATTGTTGTGCTGAACAATTGATTGTCAGACTTAGGATTAGTAATAGAATTATATTTTTCATTTAATTTTTCCCAAATAATTATTTATATACGTTATCTAATTCATCTAAGAACATTGTAAAAGGATCATTATAAAAATTCAAAAAGTCTGGTACTGATGAATGTCCCGGATAAGGTGCAAAATGATGAGTTGTACTGGCATTACGCCAAACACAGGCAAAAGCAACATTTCTGGCTGTATCATCTATTTTTATCGGAGCCAATAAACATGAAGTAAACCAATGTGGAATGGCAAGTTCTGAAAGTTCCCAATCTTTTCGACTACCTGCTTCTGTGACAGCAGCGACTTTGTCTCTTTCCTGGGCATATTCTACAATAATTTTACAGGCATTTTGAAATTTTGCAACAGTGGCAGCATCTCCACCTGGGAAATAAAAATCCAGCCCGAAAAGATCTACATAATCATCTCCCGGATAATCATTCATATATTCTGATTTAGTTATAAACTGATTTCCATCAGGTGAAAATGCATAAATAAAACTATGAACTTCCAAAATATCTCTCAGATATTCAATAGTAAATCTCCACAAATCAATATATTGTTGTTCTGTACGATGACCTTTTCCCCACCAAAACCATCTTCCATTCTGTTCATGATAAGGACGAAAAATGATAGGAATCAATTCACCATTGGTTCCTCTTAATTTTCTTGTGAACTCTGCGATTTTCAAAAGACTGACCTTATATTCTTCATGATATTTTCCACCTTGTAAAATTGATGTAACCACATCATAACTAATATTTTCTGAGTAGAAGCTGTTCTTTTCATAATCACGAAAATGCCAGCAGATAGTATTTATTCCACCAGAATTATAGGCATATAGAATTCGATCCTGTAATTTTATTGCCTCATATCCACCTTCTATAATTGTCATTGCATCCCAACTAAATACTGCCGGATAATCGCCACAAACATCTTTTACATCACAGCGATGATCTTCATTGTTCCAGCCAACACCATATCCCAGGGCGTCATGCATTCCAAAGATCAATGATTGCGAGGAAATTTCTTTCAAATTATTATATAAATGAATTGTTTCTTTAGTTGCATTCTGATCAATCAGATTTGTTTCTAATTTTTCTGGTTCTGTACTGTTTTCTGCACAGGCATTTATAATTAACATTACTGATAATAATACAAATTGTATTAATGGCTTTCTCAATATATTTTTCCCCTTTAATTGTATTTAACTCTATTGATAAATTCAGAGTAACAATTAAGTATTTATTTCAATAAAACACATTTCTTTACTTCAACACCTTCATCAGAAATCAATTTATATACATAAATTCCGGATGAATGTTTTTCAGCATTCCAAATAACTTTGTATTGTCCTGCAAATTTTTGTTCATTCACCAAAATTTCAACTATCTTTCCTCTCAAATCATAAATTTGGAGTTTTACATTTGAACTTTTGTTTATTTGATAACTTATATTGGTTTCCGGATTGAAAGGATTTGGATAATTTTGCATTAGTTTAAATTTTGTCACTATATTTTTTGAATCTTGCAGATCTATATTTACCTGTGTTACTGTGGTCAAAAATCTAATACTGTCAAAGAATAGCAACGCTTCTCCAAACTCACCATTTCCTTTCAAAATATTTATAGAAATTTCATCAATATTTGATAAATCCATTGTCTCACAATTGCAACCAGATGTTGTAAAATCACTCAAAGCAACTTCTATATATTTTCCGGCATATCCTTCCAAATCAATATAATAGTCCCAATTTGTTCCATTTTTTTCAGATAATCTAAAAGCAACCTGTCGATTTGTTCCGGCAGGTTTGTACCATAAGCCAAGATATTTAAATTGAGACAGATCTTTTGAAATTGCCCGATAAACAGCCGCATATGGTGGCGCACCATTACCAATATTGTAATGAACTTTCAGACTTTGTTCACCTTCATAAATTTGATTTTTTTCCAAATATAATCGTGCCTGTGATGTTCCCTGGACTTTCCAATAATTTTCCAAATCGCTATTGGATTCATACGACTCAAAATCATCAAAATTGTACTGATTTGTAATTTCAATTTCTATTGTATCAGACTCTAATCCAGCAGAAGATACAAATATTTTCTCCGTTCCTACTTGCGTTGGTGATTGAAAAATTATTGATGATATTCCACCAATTGAAGTGACAACACTGGCTGAGGTGAATGTACCATTACCAATGATTGAAAAAGTAATTTCATTTGTTGCGTTTCCACAAAAACGCTCCTCTTCATCCTTGACCATACAAGTAATCGTTGATGTAGTTTCACCATCATTTAGTAATTGATTCGGATTCGCAGACAAAACAAGTTGGTATGGTGTTACTCCAAATTCCTCCGGTTTGATAATAAATGCAACATCAGGTTTATTTGATGGAATAGGAGGGATGATTGCTACACCGGAGCCATTTTCAACAAGAAGTAACTCTGATGAGATCAACTCTCCAGTCCATGTATTGAAATAGTTGATCGTATAACTCAAATCTTCTAATCCATTTATAGTGAAAGATATTCCTGAAATTGATATTCCATCTATCTGTCGAATCCAGCCAAAAGCGGAAGTATCAGAAGCCATTACAAAAGCATCAGTAACTGTTGATGTGACTTCTATTGGCTCATAGATTTTGTGAGCAAAATCCAGGTATTCCATATTTTGTGAAATAAAACTTTGAAAAGCAAGCAATTGATCTAAATCATTTCCACTGAGGATGTTATAGTCCCACCAAATTGGAGTAGCAGAAATTCCACAAGCCCAACTTACCCATAGGGAATTGTGATAAGCAGAAGTGTAGTTTGCTCCTCCTGGTTCATATCCACCATAACTATTTTCATATCCAGCTTCTCCAAATATTCCTGGTTTTTCAAAATCATTGAAGAATTTTTGTGTAATATATTGATAAGCATACATACTGCTTCGCATTGGATTTGATGGATAATGTGCAGAAAAGAGTTGCGTTTCATACATATGAACATTTGCAATATCGATCACTTCATAGCCATTTGGCCACCATTTTCCACCTGATTGAGAAGCTGTATTTGGATGTTTGAAAGGATCATTTTCACGTAAATAATTGGATACTTTTTGTGTCCACATCTCGGCGTCTGCAACATAACCATTTTGCCAACCATCAGTACCATTTATCTCATTAACAATTTCCCAAATACCAAGTCCGCGACTATAGCCCCAGCGAGCAATTAGGTAGCGATATTGTTTTTTCTGGTATTCCCATGCTTCCAAATCGCTATAAAATTCTTCAACAGAGCAAATTGAATTGTAAGGATTCAAATGCCATTGATGTACCCAAACTGTATTGGAAAGCAAATCATGAGGCCAGATTGCAAACATTGCTTTCAAATCCTTTTCTTCTGCCCAATTTATGATTTGATCGATCCGCCCACATTTAGGTTGATCATATTTACCTAAACCAGATTCCATGGATTCAATAATATTTCCTTCGTCATACATAATATTCCAGAATCCAACTAAGTTACCACCATGAGATGTTAGATTATCTAATTCATTTTCATTCATTTGCCAGGGATTGTAAGTACCAATTCCGTAAAATGTCTCACCGTTGTCATGTTCAAAATAATGAGGATTTTCTTCTGATGATCTGATCCAGCCCTTATGTGATGATTCTGTGACAGTAAAATTTTCCTGATCGCTGGTACCAGTTCCTGATAAATCTGTTGCATAGAGGGAATATGTCCAGTTCCCCGATTCATTTGGAGAAAATCTAACTTTCCATTGGTCTCTTTGCTGGTAATTATCATAAAATCCAAAAATCACCCAAACACTGTCAGAGGGAGAAGTAAAAATGGCTCTCAAATCTATTTCTTCCGGATTATAGGGATTTTCAAAAATAGCATTTCCCAGGCCTACATTTATTTCAAATTTTTCATAAACACCAACTGATATTTCATTTGTGTTTTCAACATAAACAGAAGGACCTGATCCGGGAATGAATGTTCTGGCAGAAGTTTCATTGGAAGGATTTGTATTATTACCAGCGGTATCAGTTGCGATTACTTTGTAATAATAAGTTGTGTTCACTGTTAATCCTGTA
This sequence comes from Fidelibacterota bacterium, assembly GCA_029939575.1. Taxonomy (GTDB): domain Bacteria; phylum Fidelibacterota; class UBA2242; order UBA2242; family JAOZSR01; genus JAOZSR01. The sequence goes on along the minus strand of JAOZSR010000016.1, from coordinate 32,021 downwards.
TCATTATATTTTGATACTTCATTAGAAGTAATCATTGTACTTTCATCACAATCAAATCCTTCATTCATATCCCGATAGATATTGTAATGGTCAACAACTGTAGAGTCGTTGCAATTCCAATCAAGATCAATTGTATCTTCACCTTTGGCAGTAGCAATGAGGTCATTCACTTTTAGGACGAATTCTCCTGTTCCAACAACAAAATCATCAATGGAAACAATACCCGATTTTGGAGTTGTAGTTCCTGCATCCAAATAAAAATAAATCATAGTCAAATTTGCACCGGTATAATTTTCTGCACTTAAAGAAAACAGATAAGAGTCCCATGCATTATTACCTGGTATATTTTGTTGAATCCACCCTTGTTTTCCGTTAGAATAGATAGGTTTTACAGTAATTTGTGTAGCTACTGAAGATTTGATTCTGATAGAAATTTCAGGAGTTTCAGATACATCAATTTGTTCAGGAGGAGTAAAATTAAAATTATCCCATTCCCAACTACTTGCAACACGATGATAATCAATGTGCATTGCACCCTCAGATTCTGATAATTCATAAGTGCGTTGATGATCAGTATCCACACTCCAGCCGGTTATTATTCCATCTTCAAAATCATCACTAAAGGAAGTTATTTGGGCAAAAAGTGGGAATACCAAAATTATTGTTATCAGAATTAAATATATTTTTTTCAAAAATTACTCCGGTTATTATTTAACAGTACTATTTTATGAAGAAATTATAAATTTTATAAAACCGCAAAACCTATGCGTTCTTCAAGGTCATTCACAATCTCAAAGTAATACTCCTATTTCAAATTTTTTAGAATTTCCAGATTTTTCTCAATCATTTTATTTCTTTGAGCAACACAAGCCGCTGTTCGTAATGGATCAGAAGGTGTACCTTTGCAATAATCAACTAGTTTGCCTACGGTAGAAGTAGCAACATGCATTCTGGTATCTGAAGATGCATAATAGATCAGAACTTCGCCGTTATCACGTTTAACCCAGCCATTGATGAAAAGTACATTGGATACATCACCGATACGTTCTTCACCTTCAGGAGCCATGAAGAATCCACCGGGAGAGTATATCATTTCTGAAGGATCATTTTTATCTGTCATAAACATATAGATTACATAGCGCAATCCGGCAGCGCAGCCACGAACTCCATGAGCAATATGCAACCAGCCCTCATCAGTTTTAATAGGAGCAGGTCCCTGTCCATTTTTGGATTCTTTGATTGTGTGATAGTCGCGGGTGTCGATAATTTTTTCTTCACCAATCTCTGGATTTGTAATATCTTCACATAATGCCCAACCGATTCCGCCACCTTTACCAGCATCAATGAAACCATCTTGTGGTCGTGTGTAAAAAGCATACTTGCCATCAACAAATTCTTCATGAAGCACCACGTTTCGCTGTTGCTGCGAATTGGATTTCAAATCGGGAAGTCTTTCCCAGGTTTTCATATCCTTTGTACGAGCAATTCCTGCTTGTGCCGTTGCTGAAGAAAGGTCACCGGGAGCAGCATCTGGATCTTTACGTTCAGTACAAAAAACACCATAAATCCATCCATCTTTATGTTTTGTGAGACGCATGTCATAAACATTGGCATCGGGATTATCAGTTTCCGGCATTGTGATTGGAAAATCCCAGAATCTGAAGTTATCTACACCTGTTTCACTTTCTGCAATTGCGAAGAAGGATTTTCTGTCATATCCTTCAACTCTTACTGCAAGATAGATCTTTCCATTCAATTCGATTGCACCAGAATTAAAAGCAGTATTGATTCCCAGTCTTTCCAGCAAGTTTGGATTTGTTTCATAATCCAGATCAAATCGCCAATGAATTGGAGCATGTTTTCCTGTCAGGATAGGATTTTTATAGCGATGAAAAATATTATTTTCTGAAGGTAGTTTTTCATTTGGAATACGCAGGAATTCTTCATGTTCCTTCAACATCTCTTTTAATTTAAATCTATATTGTTCTTTGTTCATTTTATGTCCTTTTTATTTGATGTTTGTGAACTCAGGTTTCTGGTTTCAAATATTAAATTTCATTTTCCATATTTTATTTTTTGAATTCTTGCTAATATTTCCATACAAGCCCGTCCGTTATGATAAGGACCTTTCCATTCGGAAACTTTATATTCCTTTTCAGCTATATTTCCATCTTTATCCAGAAGATAAATCCATTCACCTAGTTCCTTGTCCACATGATGATGATTGATATAATCCCATACTTTTTGTACAGCATAGAGGAATTTTTTATCTCCGGAAATCTCATAAGCATTGAAGTAGCCCACCAAAGCTTCAGCCATTACCCACCAATGTCTTTCTGTATTTAAGCCGTGCTTTTCCAATTCAAAACTAATAGCACCATCAGGTTCCAGGTGATTATCTTTTGATATTTTTGCCATTTTCACTGCAATATCGCTGATTTCTGCTGTCAATTCATCATCGCCCAGAATTTTTGCACATTCCAGTAAAAGCCAACTTCCTTCAATATCATGACCATAGGATTCATTCTTTGAGCGAGGATTCCATTTTTCATCAAAAAACATATAAAAGTGCATATTTTCCGGATTCAATATTTTATCACGGAAATTCAGTATAAGGTTTCGAAGTTGCTTCCGGAGAAGGTCATTTTTCCAGATTTTATAGAGGTTTGCATAGCCTTCTATTACATGCAGATGATTGTTCATGGATTTTTTCTCATCCATATCCCTTTCACTTAGGCGAAGGTCATCAGCCATAGTCCAGTTACGATTATAAGTTTCGAAATAACCGGTGTTCTCCTCGTCAAAAGCATATTTTTCCAATGTATTAAATGTATCAATAGCTGTTTTCAAGGCCACTTCATTTTTGGTGGCTAAATAGTATTCTGATAATCCATAAATTGCAAATCCTTGTCCGTATGCCCTTTTTTTATCATCATCAAAATTACCCTGATAATCCACACTCCAGACAAAACCACCAAATTCCTGATCGCGAAATTTATCAATCAGGTATTCATAAGAACGGTGGGCCATATCCAGATAATCTTTGATTTTGGAAATATTGTAGGCTTTGGAAAAAGTCCACAATATTCTCGCATTCAGTATCAAACCTTTTGGGGCTTTTTCCTCAGCTGATAGGTCATTGAAAATTCGACCAAGAAATCCACCATTTTCATTATCTACAGTATTGTCAATCCAAAATGGTAGGATATTGTCGTAAAGCTCTGTTGCTAATCGTTTCTCAAGATAATCAATAATTTTAGTTTCCATATTTGATTTCGATCCTTGAAATTTGTGCTAACTTTTTAAATTTGATCTTTAAATATTTGTTATCTTTTGCTTTATTTGTAATAGTATATAATATTGGATTTTGATAATTATAATCACCTTTACCAAAGGTGAAATTTTCAGCACCGGCATCAATTTTCATATAATTTTTATTATCTCTGGATACAAAAAATTCAAAAACATTTTCATCATCTTTTGAATATGAGTAGATCTTTGCTGCTTTTATGTTTTCTGTAACATAGTAAACCAGTTCACCCTCTTTTTGCATTTCTAACCTGTACATGTCTTCTTTAAAAATGCGGTCATTGTCAGTTTTAATTTCAAACTTACCCTTTGCATCATAAAAAGTGGCAACATTATCCATATGATCCACTAGTGTATGATGCTCTGCTTTCAAAGGACCAATGATATTGGAAGGAGCAGACTCACCAGATATATTTTTAGCAATTACACGATAGAAATATTTTTTACCAGATTTTGCAGATTTATCATTGAACAGGTCTGTATATTGATATTTAGCATCAGAGATGTTAAAACCTACTGTTTGCCATGGACCTCTTTTTGAATCAGCTCTCTGTACGTCATAAGCAGAAGCACCTACCGATCCTTGCCAATTGATTTTGGTTAAATCTTTAGTTAGCAGTAAAACAGGGGTTTTTGGTTTTGGTAAATCAGGTAGTTCTTTACCCTGGATTTTGTAGGCCTTTTCACGCATCATGTTGACAAGATTGATTTCATCATATTCTTCTCCTGATGGAAATCCCGGAAAATGATATGCTTTGTAAAAGCCAAGTCCCAGAGGTTCGGAATGCCAATAAAATCCACCTTCACGACGATGAGAACGCAAACTCCAGATCAATGCTCCGGAAACATCAGTTTCTATTACTTCATCAAGAATTTGTGCCATGGAAACTGTACTGAGAAATCCAAATTCTCCAAGTATATAAGGTTTTTTCCCTTTCAAATCTTTGATATTTTTTTGAATGTTTAAGATTAAATCTTCTGCATGAGATTCATAATGATGTGTTGTAACAATATCGACATTGGGATCTTCGATTGACATTTTACGTAATCTGTTGGAATGAAAGCCATCCATTACAAGATGATTTTTATCAACTGACTTGATGTATTTACATATTTCGGAAGCCCATTCTGGAGTAGATTGCAGTTCATTTCCGGTTTCCCAGCAAAGAATAGATTTATCATCTTTATATTTTATTCCTGTGATTGTGTTTGTACGATTCAGTACATAATCAATAGTCTTTTTGAAGTCATCTATTAGCTGTGGATCTCTCCAGAAATCTTTGAATTCTTTCCCACGAAAACCTGCATACTGAGGAACTCCACCCATCCATTTCCAATTATTCAGAAGAGGAACAATCAATCTAATTCCTGTTTCATTGGCTATTGCCAGCATTTGGTCCATGCACTTAAAGGATTCTTCATCAAACTTATTCGGTCCAAGAACATAGCGAGGAATGTCAGGCGTATCAGTTTCACGGATTACAGGAATTGTATAACTTCGGATCACTTTCCCGCCAAGTTGATCGACAGATTCCATTGCATCACGTAATTCATATTCATCAGGCAGACGGAAAGCATGTTTCTTTTCAAAAACCATTTCGTCTTCTACAAAATTAAGATTTGGAATATTCCATGAAACAAAGCGATATTCAACTTTTCCATTGAATAATTTACCATCTTTAGTGGTTATAAAATGTTTAAATCCTTTTTCACCAGCACTTAATAAAACCGAGAGAGCCAGTAAAATAATCTGTAAAATTATCAATTGTTTCTTCATGTATTCTTCCTTCAAGTTTTTGCTAAAATTCGCCAAAGTGGTGTGGTATTTTCACACTGACTTTTTTTAATATTTTCTGAAATTCATCTGCTTTGTTTTTGTATTTTTCATCATGAAATAAATTAACCAGTTCGTTTGGATCTTCTGAAATATTGTATAATTGATTATGATCAAAATAATGTGGATAATCTTTATCAGCACCATATCTTGCTTTCTTTTTACCGGCAGGATTATTTGCAGAATATAAGGTTCCTTCGTGATTATACATCTGTTCATTTTCTGGAGTTATTTTCGCTTGAATTTTCTTTGGATATCTGATTGCAATGTATTTCCAGTCTTCAGTTACAATACCACGAGTATAACAAACTTCCAGATACAAAGATTTTCGCCAGTCTATTTTCTTATTGTTAAAAAGATTTAACCAACTCATTCCATCGAGATCATCTTCTGCAGTTGTTTTAATATTGCAAGCATCAAGAATTGTAGGAACAATGTCTACATTTCCAGTAATTTTATTTACTTGCTGCCCGGGTTTGATATGATCTTTCCAATAAATAAAAGCCGGACATTTGGCACCGTCTTCATAAAGAGTCATTTTTCCACGCTCATTACCATGATCACTGGCAAAAATGATCATAGTATTTTCTCGAAGTCCATGTTCATCAAGTTTATTCATTACAACGCCAATTGCATCATCCAGCCAGACCATTGGAGCAGATTTTTCTGGCAATCCTGCTTTTTTTACACGATCAAAAACATTTTTTCTGGAAGGTTGAACATTGATCTCTTTATCAAGGAAACCTGCCGGAGATACTCTGGTACTTTGTTTCATTGAGTCAACTGCCGGTGGGTCATGAGGTATTGTTGTAGCCATATAAAGATAAAATGGATTATCTTTGTTCTGGTCGATAAATTCCACTGCACTTTTGGTTTCCCAATCCATATTATGATAATGTAATTCATCAGGAAGTTGCAAAGTATGCAGGTTATTGGCGTAAATGCTCTCAGCATAATCAAAACCAGCATATTTTTTTATATTGTCTTGAGCTGCTTTATAATTATGTTTCAAATTCTTTAAAACTACAGGATCATCTATTTGTGGGTTTTTAGGATTCTTCTTTTGCAAGGCTTCATTCCCAAAAAGATGATATTTTCCAACAATTCCAGTTGTATAACCTATCTTTTTTAAGCGATGGGCTATCGTGACTTCATCTTCAGTAATAAATGTATTCCAGCGAATAAAAGCCGGATCATCAAGAGGATAATCACTTTGTAACTTTTTGCATTTTCCGGCATATTTTCCAGTCAGAGTCGTATATCGACTAGGTGTACAAACCGGAGATGTAGCATAATATCGATTTAAAATAGCTCCCTCATTAGCAAGTTTATCAATATTTGGTGTTAATGCTTTATTGCCGTAATATCCCAACTCCCTGAAATCAAGATCATCAATGTACATCACAATTACATTTGGCTTTTCAATTGGGGATTTTGTACAGTTTGGCAAGCATACTGAAATAGCTGCAATTCCTGTTAACTTTAAAAAATCCCGTCTTGTAAAATTATTATTCATCATATATTTTCCCCAAAAGTTTTAATATCCATTACCACTGATTTTGTCATACCAATTTCTTTTTAGTATGAAAGAAGTAATAGTGATTACTACAGCACAAATCACAACTGGTATCCATTGCAATGTCACCATATAAATTGCAATTGCAACCAGTGCGGTTTGCCATATAACACCAACAAAAACATTCAGCATATCAGTTTTGAAGTTTGAATCATTAATGAAATCAGGATTTTCTGCAACAACTTTGTCATGTATAGGCTTCCAAAATCCCCAAGGCCGTACTTTTTTGTAAAAATTCCTCAGTACCTCCTCATTAGTTGGGTTTGTTTTCAATGTTGCAACAATACAGGCAATCGCTGAAATCAAAAGAATTATTGGGAAGAAATAGAGTTGCATATTACTGGGAACTACCTTTGCAAAAATCAATGCTGGAACCAGCCCACCAAGCATTCCCCAAAAATATCCATAACCATTGAATCGCCACCAATACCATTTCAATACATTGGATACTACATAACTTCCGTAAAGTCCTGATACAATCCACTTCAATACTGAATCAATATTTTGTGCAAAAATTCCCAGAACAATAGAGAAAATTACCAAAAAGACACCAATAAATTGACTGGTGCGAGCAATTCGTTTTCCCTTAGCATTTGGATTTATGTATTTCAAAAAAATGTCATTGACAATATATGCCTGACCAGCATTTAGAGTACCGGAAAAAGTTGATACAAAAGCAGCTGTCAAACCAGCTACCAGCAATCCAAGAAATCCCATTGGTACAAATTCCACCATTGCAGCAGGCAGGATTTGTTCAAAATCAATTTTACCGCCTACCATCAAATTCAATTTCTCAAAATATAAAAGCCCCAGAACGATAAAGGCAGTAATCATCAAATATCTGAAAGGCATCAGGATTACAGAAACTGATCCACTCATCATGCCTGCTTCTTTTGGATTTTTTGTAGACAATACTTTTTGCATGTCATAATTAGGAGCCGGGCCGGCAGCAGATACAAGAATTCCTTTGAACAGCATCATCATCATAAAAACTGAGAAGAGGGAGTAACCATCATTTTTGATCACCTCATTTACCTGGGGAATGATATTAGACCAATCCATATCAAGACGAACACCGGCAAAAGGATTTAGCCATCCATCAGGAATATTCAGAGAACCTACATCTGCAAGTTTTATCATGGCTATAATTGCTACAACAACAGCTGAAATTGTGATGATTGTATACTGAATGACATCTGCCCAAACAATTCCGGCCATTCCGCCCATTAAACTGTAACCAGCGGCCAATAATGTAAATACAATTCCGTAAACATGAGGAACAAATTGAGGAGCGATAATACCTGGATCAAATCCAATAAATCCTGCCACAGTTTCCCAGGGGATAAAGATCATTACGAATTTTCCCAAACCAATAAATCCGTATGCTAAAAATCCCAAACAACTGATAATAGCAAACACTACTACAATGATATGAGAAAGTTGCGAATCTCTACCATCACCAAATCTGGTTTTTAACCATTCGGCACCGGTAGTGACACCTGATCTTCGGAGCCATTTTGATAGGAAGACCATCATAAAAATCTGATTAAAAACCGGCCAGAGCCATGGAATCCAGATTGATTTCAGTCCATAAATAAATCCAATTGTTACCAACCACATTGTACCTGAAATATCAAGCATCCCGGAAGCATTTGACAAACCAAGCATGTACCAGGGAAGTCGGTTTCCACCTAACAAATATTCCTTTTCACCTTGCTCAGCACGTTTTTTCATTAGAAAACCAATTACTGTAATTGCCACCATGTAGACTACCATTATCAGTATATCAATTCCATGTAATTTCATGTTTTAATTCATCCTTCCAATTTTATCCCTGTAATACACTTTCATAATATTTGTGTATTACATCATATTGTTTTTTTATTATTACATCTTTTTTTAAGTTATTCAGATAATTGTTTACAGCATTTGTTCTTTTACTTTTCAGTAAATCCTTTTGAATAGCATTTTTTGCTTCATTAAATGTTACATTTCGATATAATTCTTCTTTCTTCTCATCATATCTCTTTTGTATTTCTTTTTCTGTAATTACAACTGATCTGACAATAATACTGCGAATTGCTTGCTGAAGCAAATAATCTTTGAATATTGCTTCCTTTATCTGTACTTTTTCTGATTTTTCTGATAAGTTCATATTTTTTGCTTCAATTGTAAGCACAAAATCACGAATCACATAATCCAGAGTTCCTTTGAAATCATTATAAATTGTAGAATATGGCACATAAGCCAGATAACCAATAAATTCACCTACAGTCAACTTGTCATTATCTACATTGAGTAGAACTTCATTTCTACTATCCCAAAGGTTTAATTGCACTTGTCCCAATTCTACATCATTTATCTGTAACTCACTCATACTATCATATTGTGTAGGCTGGCGTTTAAAGATCTCCTTTAATTTGGCATAAATTAAATTTCCCAGTTCAGTATTGATCCGGATATTCTTTTTACTCATGATATCAAAAATATATGCCGATGCTATTTGATCACCAATTTTATTTTCCAATAAGGATTCTATATTATCATTGTTAAGTTTCTTCTCATATTCTGAAAGTAAAGGATTTACACGATAATCGACTGGTTTGACAATATGAAATCCAAAAGAAGATTTAACGGGTAGTGAATAGGTATTCAGATTTTGATTAAAAGCAGTCATTGCCAGGTTGTATTCCAACTGATCCCAGTATACCCATCCTAAATCTCCACCATTTTTTGATAGAATTGTATCATTAAATACTTGTGAAGCCAATTCATCCCAATTTTTACCTTGATCCAGTAATTGATGTATAGTATCAGCCTCATTTTTATTGATAAAATATAAATGTTTGATTCGACGTTGTTGTTTAGTAAATGCAAAAACCTGGTTGATTAATGTTGAATCAATTTCAATTTTTGGCCGAATTACTTTATTAAAATGTTCTTCCCTTAGATTTTTATTGGTATAACTTTTCACTCGCATTTGAAATTTTTCATTCTCATCCAGTTTTTCTTTGCGTGCTTCTTCTGCCAGCAATTTGCGATTGATCATTTCGTCCAGGAAATTCTCCCGCAATTTCTTAGAATCATAGACATCAGGTTGTTTCAGTACTTTAATATATGCTATTTTAAACTCTTCAAGTGTTATCCTGTGGTCACCAAAATTTGCAACAATCTGATTTTCTTTTGAGCATTGATTTAAACCCAGGAATACTGTGCTTAGAATTATTAATCTAAGCACAGTTGAAGATAGGAATGTTAATATTTTATTTTTTAGTAACTTCATTTTATTTGATGATTATAAACCTGCCAACTTTTTCACCAATTCCCGGGGCATCTACATGATAGATGTAAATACCGTAGGCCAATTCCATATTATCTTTAGTCATTACATCCCAATCGTGCATTCCGTCATTCATAGGAGCATCGTGTTTCAGAGTTCTTACCAATGTTCCATCAACAGCATAGATTCTGATTATACATTTTTGAGGTAAATGTGTGAAATGGATTGAGCGTGTTCCACGTCCATTACTATATTGATTTTGCGGTTCCCAACCAGCTGTAACAACATAAGGATTTGGCACAACTTTGATCTTTCCCAAATGCTCTTTTGCATAAATTTCATCTATACTTTGACCTTGAACTTTAAAGCGATATCTGGCAGAATTCATATATGGGAAGTCGGGATAAATATCCAGGGTATCGCCTTCACCTATAGATCTGCCAAGTCTATTGAAAAATGTTTCGTCTTCAACAGAATTATTTAAAAGATCCCAGGTTGGAATTTTTGTAGTACCATCCTGTCCAATTTCAAAGAAAATTATTCGGTCCTTTGCAGAGTAATGACCTTTTTGTATAATATCGGGATTTGGAGTTTCATCCCAGACAGCATAGTGTACCTTTTCTCCGGTCATTTTATCGAAAATTTCAAAATTCATCTTAATAGGAGGTAATGGTGGGGCACCAATGACAAAAAACATTTCTGTATCGTAAACAGGCTCATCATGGAAAATAATACTATATTGTCGTGGATAAGGAATTCCTTCCAAATTTCCCATCTTGAATAGTTTAAATCGCATATTATATGTATTGTTTTCTCTTACACTTTCAGACCATTTGAGTCCATTATTTATTCCAAGTTCCGGCAAGTCCACGATACCACTAATTGGATTTTTAACAAAGATTTCCATCCCATTTGAAATAGCCCTGAAAGTTGTTGGATCATTGTCAGCATCTTCATAGAGATTTCTGATTATTTTCATTGCATCCTGTTCCCGGGAATATTCTTTAATCCAAATTGTATCCAGAATTGTAGTAACTCCTCCGGTAATATCTTTCAGTGAAATTCCTGTAGTAACGTTTGGTAAAAATTCATCCTCATCTAAGGTATCTACTAATCCATCAAAATCATTATCACGACCATCAGTAGCCTGATCCAGAAATTGGATTTCGTATTCTGTCCCATTAATCATCATATCAGGATCAAGATAACGGACACCGACTTGTCCCATTGTGTAACCGGTTCCAACAAGAGTTGGTTTTTCTGTAAATTCCGGTGGAATATATCCAAGTGCAGGTGCATTTGGTACAACTGCAACAACATTTGCACCTGTCTTGATTTCTCCTGATGCGCTGACAGAAACATATTTATTTGTTTCAGATGGTGAAATATTCTTATCAAGATCACCTTTATCATAAGCAGTAACAGCATAATAGTATGTCACACCATTGGTTAATCCTGAATCTACAAAAGTATGGACCAATCCGGTTTCGCTACCAAGATTGAATTCTACTCCACGTCCAAATGTTTTTTCATAAAATCCAAATACTGAGTCAACTTTATCAAAGATAGCAATAGGCTTAACAAAACGCGGATAACCAAATCCATCCGTAATTTCTCCGGCATCAGAAAATCCGGGATCAGTAGCACGATATATTTTATACCCTTCAAAATCATAGGTCTTTAGGAATCGGTCAAAACTTTCTTCCGCTTTGTCATCCCAGAAAAGTGTTACTTTTCCATCTCCTGAAGTGGCTTGAAGAACTGGTTTTTCAGGCGCTACTGCAAAGTTATAGTTGGAGTTATATATTTTTTGGACGATAGTTTTATTACGTAAAATATCTTCCTCATCTTCTCCGTAAACCATAGCAACAGAGAAAAATTCACTTTGTTGTGATAACAATGGAAAGTATCCACAGGAGAAAATATAGTCAGCATCAACATTTACCATTACTCCATCGAAATAACCCGGGCGCGAAACATCCCACATCTGGGCATCATTACTATAGGAAACATCTCCATATTCGTAGAATATGAAACTTGTCAAGCCAATCTGGTCAGATTCATCTACATCAGTTTTATCAACATTTGGTTCGCCGGGAAGATTTCCTATTGCTGCTGTTGGCATTCCATCACCTTCACCAGTATCACCGGTTCCTGGTTTTCCATCTAATCCGGTATCATCGATGTTTTTGTCCCAGTCACCATCATTGTCTATTCCATCATCACGTCTCTCATCAATCAATGGATTTGTAAGACCATTACCTGAAAAATAATCAACACGTAAATAATCCTGATCATTATATGGTGATCGAATATATAGATAAAAATATGTAGAATCCTGATCGTACGCACCATCAGATTCATCAATTACACCATTGAGATTGTCATCAAAACCATTTCTGGGGATTTCCATAATAGGAGAGTTTGGTTGAAAAACTCTTGTCATTCCATTGGATGTAATAGTTATTCCTGAATCGGGCAAAGTTGTCACTGTTCTTTCATAGGTATCATAATCAATCACAACGATATCATCACCAGTACTTAGAAATTTTGTTACGAAATCATCCTCAGTAATCATTACACCACTACCGTTTTCAAGACCATCACCATCATTATCTATTCCATCATAGGGATTTCCGGGAGATTCCAAAAAGGCAAATCCAACCCACGGTACAGGAGAATAACCACCGGCACCGATGTTATCCCAATCATAATTTACAGTCAAATCTAATTCTCGAAAAAAAGTAGCGCAATCATCTGCATTGTCACCACCAGCATTGATAGCGGATCCCATTCCAGCTCCAACATTTATCCCAAAAAGAGTTTTTGGCATATTGTTTTCACTAAAATTGTTGATATCATATATCCAGAAAATACAATCTTCTGCATCAGGATTTGACCATTGCATTCCCCTGATTCCCTGTCGAAGTCCAAGTCCCTGTCTCAATGGATCATTACTAATTGGCAATGGTATTTTACAGCCATCAATTTTTTTGTCATATTGATAATCATCCATTACATAATAACTTTCCTGGTCTGCATTTTTCTGGTCTTTTCCGAAATATCCATTCCAGTGCCCACTCCAACCAGGATCATTAGCATCATCCATCTTATCAGGCCAGGTAGAAGGCCAGGTAAAGGCTTCATGACTCATAGCAATTGCATGGTGTACATCTTTTTCTTTTTGAGATACATTGTAATATCCGGGAAGTGGTTCAAATCCCTGAAATCTTCCTGTAGAATCATCATGGGAGAAGCGATTTGCATCCCATCCTTCACACATTACAATTGGAGTAATATATGTATAAGTTGTGTCACCGAGACTATCAAGTTTTGGGACATATAACTCAGTACCTACAAAACTTGTAGCATTGCCCATCTGAATTTTCCCGGAATTGATTGGCCATTCTCCAGCATAAATCTGACTGGCATCACCGCTTTTTGAACCCAGCATTCCATGATTGTAAAAGGTTACTCTGATGAGGTTTCCGGCATGAACATTGCGAGCACGGTAGATAGCATCTCCATGGAAGCTCTGAGAAAAGAGAAAACCGGTTAATAATGCAATAATCAGTATAATTTTATTTTTCATCATTCAACTCCATTACAATGCTAATATCAGTGATATTTTTGATTGAAGATCTAATCTACCATAATCTGCTACTGCATAATCAATAATTAATGATTTTGCCATAGCCTTCAATTTTAGTCCAAAACCATAAGTGAGGCCACCCTCATGATCTTCAAGAAATAATTGTCGATAGCCAACTCTTCCTGATAATAAATCACGAAAAACATACTCAGCACCGACATTCATGTATTCTTTGTTATCATTGGGGTGTACTGCATCAATCGCTATGATAAAATCATTATTCTTAATTCCAAATAAATCTTTAGTCAGATTGGATGAAATCCCTACTTGAAACTGGATTGGAAGACTGAATTCGTCAGTTGCCATATTTGCATTGATATTAGCATTATTTCCATTACTGGTTTCGTCAATATCATGTTGTATCAAGAGATCTCGTCCCTCTAATTGTAGTCCTGAACCAAAATTTGAAATTGCCATTCCAATCTTCAGATCTTTGAACATTGTTGCATATTGAATACCCAGATCAACAGCCATCCCGCTGGCTGATGTATGCCAAAGATTTTCACGAACATATTTTAGATTTGCACCAATGCTGAATCTGTCAGTCAGCATCCGGGCAAAAGCAAAACCCGCTGAAAATGATGATGCTTCTACCATTTCCCCGGTTCCTTCCGGTTCCAGGATTGTTGTTCTTTCTATATCTTCCATACTTAGCATGGAAAAATGTATTCCGATTGTCCCCACAGTAGGAACTGCTATAGCAAAAGCCCCATAGTCAAAATTCATATCAGCAATATAATTATAATGATTCATCAGCATTTGCATTCCTTGCAATTTGGACAATCCGGCAGGGTTCCAGTATATCGCCGTTATATCTGTTGCCTGGGTACTCATTGCTTCACCCATTGCTAATCCGCGACCACCTACACCAATTTTGAGAAATGCTCCGGCAGTTGTACCAACTTTACTTACGGTTTGGGCATTCAGTATAGCAAAACCAGTGATCAGAATAAATAATGTACTTTGTATAATTTTTTTCATAATGATACCTCTATATGCTCAATCTAAAACCAAGTTGAATAAACCTAGGTGCACTGTAATTTCCGGGACGAGTGAAATATTCATCGACATTTGAAATTTCTACATCTGCTGAATTTGGATCACCATCTCTGTCAACTTGCGTTACACCATTTAATGTAAAATCTGCTTTCCCGGTATCAGAGTAAACATTTCTGACATTTCTGATATCAAAAAGGTTCTGAACATTGCAAAACAGATTACCTCTAATTCCAGCGATCTTTATACTTTTAGACAAACGAAAATCAACATTGTAGGCTGATGGTTTTCTTTCACTGTTTTCGCGAAGTCCGATGAAAGTACCAGAGCCTGATTTTTCTCCCCTTGCAAAAGAGGGGGTGTAAGGTAAACCTGAGTTGAGAGTTCCAATCATCGTGCCTGTCCATCCTTTATTGGAATAAGTTAATACACTACTAAAACTATGCCTCTGATCCCAATTTAAATTAATCATGGTAACACGAGGTGCTCTGTCAGATTGCATATCATTATATGCATCACGTGGATCTGATGATGTTCCTACTGCTGTCATATAAGTATAATCCATGTTCAGTGAAAAATTGCCAAACCTGTAGTTATTGGTGATTGTGATTCCCTTGGCTGCTGCATGGTCTTTATTGTCATACTTCACATAAGTTTCACCACGATAAGTGTCGATAGGAATCCCAGTACCTACCCAATCACGGATATCACGGTAAAAACCAGTTACATGCAAAAATACTCCTTCCATTAGTTCCTGTTGCAATCCAACTTCATACATAACTGTTCTTTCTGCACTAATATCACAATTACCCACAAGATTTTCTGCTCCGGCACCGGTTATCCAAAAGTTTGGATTTGTATAAAGATATCTTAATTGTGGATTTTGGAAAAAATGTCCATAGGAAAAGTGAATCACTCCTTTATCAGTAATTGGAAATGATAGTCCAAATCGAGGGCTTAAATGAGATTTGGCTTTTGCATCTTTATACCAAAATTCTTCCCGTTCTTCAATTGTATATTCAGTTAGTAATGAATCGTGCTTTCCTTCTTCATAATTACTATATATATGGTCGAATTTGAAAGGTGAGTAAATTTGTGGATCTAATGGATCAGATAATACTTTTCCATCAGAATCAAAATAATCATATCTTACCCCAATATTGATAATCAATTCGTTGAACTCAATTTTATCCTGAAGATAAGCTGCGAATTCTTTTGGAGTTGCTTTGTAATTCACATGAAATGGGGAATTTTCATCAGGTACTATTGGTCTGTAAGTATCATCTGAAAATTGCAACTGAAAATAATCACGTTTGATATCGTTGTCTGTGTAAGATATTCCGGTCTTAATCAGATGTCTTTTATTCACCTGACTGGTGATATCAAATTTGAGTGAATAATAACTGACATCATCATCATTGAATTCTACATTATTTCCATACCATCTGAAATCATTATTTCGTGTTGTTACAGAAATGATATCATCTTCATTTTTATCGAATACATATTGTTCCAAATCACCGGATTGAGTTGGCATATATTGATAATTCTCAGGCGTATCATAGAGATGGCCTTCATATTTTTTATCAAACTTGCTGATTTTTGCTTCATAAAAAGTTTTCGGTGAGAGAGAATGTTTTAAAGATAATATCTGAGTCATACTATTGTTGAAATTATTTTTACCTGCATCAGGTACGTATTTATAATTATAGCCAACACCATAACTTTCGCTGGAATTCAGATAAACTCCATAACTCATACGCATGGACTTTGTCAATTCAAAGAATAGTTTGGATTGTGATGAAAAGCCTTTGCTCCAATTGAGTGGAACGATTTCATTGTCAGGCGCATCAAAATCATTTTCAGTATCAGAGGCAGGAGCCTGAATTCCCCAGGGCATAAAATATCTTTTGCCATATGAATATCCCGGTCCCTGAGTATAACGTCCGGAAATATAATAAGTTAACCTTTTGTTTGTGAAGGCAACCGGACCTGAGATATTTGCCTGAATATCTTTGTGTTCAATAGGATTGAATTTATTTAGATAAGCTTCTTTTTTATGATATATTTTTTCGGATATAAAATCTTCTTCCAGTTCTTTTCCCTCAAAGTTATATGATAAATAACGATCTTTCCGTGACAATGCAGTTGCAGCAGAATTTGCCCAATCTTTATTATCCATTACATAGTATAAATCATCATCAGTGCTGAAATGATCTCCAAAATATCCGGTAATATTCATTTTAAATTTATCACTTCCTTGTTTTGTAATAATATTTACAACTCCAGAAAGTGCTTGTCCATATTCAGCATTAAAAGTACCTGTAATTGTTTTTAATTCTTCGATGGATTGGTCATCAATATTGATTCCTGCAGAACGATTCAGAGGATCAACAATCTGAACACCATCGACCATGTAACTTATTTCTGAAGATCTTCCACCTCTTATATGCAAATTTCCGGAAGCATCTTTGATTACTCCAGCCTGCAGTGTGATCATATCACTGACACTTCGAACCGGAAGAGTTTCAATTATATCTGCGCCCATAGATACTTCTGAAGAAGTGAGGTCTATTTTTACAGCTTTGCGTTGTGAGGTTACAATTACAGCCCCACTGGCTTTAATAATAGTTGCTGAAAGTTCACAATTTACTGTAGTTGTCATATCCGATGAAACACGAATATCCCTCTGGATGATAGATTGATAGCCGATATAAGAATATTTTACAGAGTAAATACCAGGAGGAATATTGAGGATGTAATAATCACCATCCGCATCAGTTGCACTTCCTATTTGCATATTTCTAGAAACAGGAGAATAATTACCATTATCCATTTTCTC
Organism: Fidelibacterota bacterium; assembly: GCA_029939575.1. Taxonomy (GTDB): domain Bacteria; phylum Fidelibacterota; class UBA2242; order UBA2242; family JAOZSR01; genus JAOZSR01. The sequence continues at coordinate 14,532 of JAOZSR010000016.1, read as the reverse complement.
AACGATCATGATATTAGCCCCTAATAGGACTTCTCCTGTTTTTGCATCTGTTATATTACCTGAAATTTTACCTGTAACTCCAGCATAAGCCAAAGTCATTAATACAGGTAAAAACACTAGTAAAAATTTTATTTTAATTTTGTTCATCTAATCTCCAATTCAAAGTGAAAAAATCTACAAAAAATATAAAAAAGTGCTATAATTTTGATTACAACACTCTTTTATATTTTTCATTATTCTCAATTTTAATTTTTCACAAATCATTGTTTATTTAAATTTTTATAAAAAAGGGCGGTCGTAACCGCCCTTTAATGAAAGAATAAATATTATTTCATTAATAACATCTTTTTAGTTGCAACGTGGTTTTTGGTTGAAAGTTTATAGAAATAAACACCTGTTGAAACATTAATACCCATATCATTTGTTCCATCCCATTGTACATTATAAACACCAACAGGACGTTTTTCATTAACAAGAGTTTTCACATTGTTTCCAAGCATATCATAGATTGCAAGTTTTACATTTTCATGAGCTGCAATCTGAAATTTGATGTTTGTTGTAGGATTAAAAGGATTTGGATAATTATTGTGAAGTTTGAATTCACCGGCAACAGCAACATCATCATCAATGGCAACATCGCCTTCACCGATCATTAGATATCCCCAACAACTTGGCCGTTTCCAATTATCATGATTTCCACCATCAGAACCACTGGATCCTCCCCAGCCTGCTAATAGTGTACGAGATTCATCACCATGACTCATATCTCTATCTGTATTATCAATTCTTATCGGTAGCATAGCACCTTTTTTCACTTCAAAACCACCTGATCCTGCAAGTGAATCAACAGGAACTCTGGCTTCTATAATATATCCATCGCCACCCCATTTTTGGTATACAACAGATTCAATACCTTTGTATTCAGCAACTATAATGTATCCGCTCAATTCCAGTGTTCCATAAGATGTAAATGAAAATCTGTGATCTCCTGTACCTTCACCGAGAACAGATCCTACAGTGTGATATTCTTTGATATCACTGATATCATACATGCCAATATAGAATTCCAGAGCATCACCTTTCCATGCCTGACTAACACCTTGTTCTGTAACAATATCATCATCTGTAACATCTGCTGAGATATAGAGATAATCATCGTCAAATACAAAAGTATTATGGAACATCAGGTCTGTTGACTCGAGGCTCCAACCCGCAGAACTATCACCGCTGGCACTTTCTGGTATCATCATATGAGCTTTATATTCTTCTGTAAATTCTGTGTCCATTCCATCTAAAGTAAATATTGATCCAAAATTTGGATCATAAGTAGCATGAGCAGGAATTGAAGTTTGTGTAAAAACAGCCGGTCCAACAGTTCCTTCACTTGTTAATTCTGTTACTTCACCTGCTTGTTTTGCTATTATGGCATAGTAGAATGATTTTTCACTACCATCTGGTGTCCAGGGACGATGATTCCAGTGACCTTCACCATGAGGTACATTTGTAGCAATTTTTATAACATCATCAGATGACAGATCAGTAATTGCATTTTCACTCATGTAAATATCAAAAGTTTCAAGACCTGGTTGATCACTATCATCCCATGTCAAACGAGCATTTTGTACGGGCAATCCTGTTTCAAAGGTTGTATCAGTTACACTAACCTGTAATAAAGGTGTATGCAAGACTGCATCCGGTGCTTCAATTCCGAGAACAGTATAATTGTCAAAATAAATATCTCCGGTCCAATCTACTGTACTGGCAATCTGTACACCAAAGTTTTTTGGATTTCCTTCAGCAAGTTTGAGTGCCTCGGCATTTTCTACCAAATCAACTGTCATAGTACACCATTGTCCGGGAACAATTATGGTAGAATCTGATACTGGAAATTGCCAACTATTCCATCCCCAATCATGAGCCTGTGCCCACATTTCAATATCTATCCCAGCAGGAAAATCTACAGGTACAAAAATATCAAGACATATCGCGGTAGCGCCTGTTGTCAAGTCTACAGGAGCAGCACTAAAAGCATCTTTTGAATTTGTAGAGTCAGCAATAAAATTCCAGGTTGATAATAATACTCCATCGGAATTACCGGTTGGATCAGCAGCTCTTCCAAATGTAGAGATACCGTTATTTACAGATCCCCATCCGTTAACAGTAAAATATGGATCTGCAGCTTCTGATTCCCAGTCAGCCAAAACCCATTTTGAACCGGTTTCAATTCCTAGAAATTCAAAATTATCAAAATAAATTGGACCAGCCCATGAAGTATCCGCATCATGTTCATCCCAATTTGCAATTTCAATACCCATTTTCCCGATATCAAAACCATGATAATCAAAACTTATATCAGGATTTACATACATTGCTTCCATATCATAGGTGATTGGGTACCATACTTCTTTTGGAATTTCATAGACATAGTATACTACTTGTGTCCAAGACCAGGTGTTTTTATCCTGTGCCCATATTTTGAAACTCAAGGAATCAGGTGTGTCAGCTGTAAGATATATACCAAAAGACATTACTTGTCCGGATGGTGTTACATTGTCTTTTTGGATAACACCCTTGTTGGTTCCATTATAATCTAATGATAATACACCGGAACCTGATCCCGCAGGATCATCAACTTTAGTAACTGCATCCAGGCCAGATCCCCAGCCATTGTCATAAAAACCATTTTCATCAATTTCAAAATCTGCGAAAGAAACAGGTTCAGCACCTAAAATTGAAACATTATCAATATAAATATTACCTACCCAGGAAGTATCAGCGTCATGTTCATCCCAGTTTGCTATTTCTACACCCATTTTTCCAATTTCATAATTATGGCTATCAAAACTTACATTTGGATCGACTGTCATGGCTTCCATATTATAATTCAAAGGATACCATACTTCTTTTGGCATATTATAGGCGTTGTAAATTACTTCTGTCCAGGACCAGGTGTTTTTATCCTGTGCCCATAGTTTAAAACTTAAAGAATCAGGTACATCTGCTGGTAAATAGACAAAATATGTAAGTATTTGTCCACCTAAAGGATCTACATTATCTTTTTGTATAACACCTTTGTTGGTACTATTGTATTCCAGGGCTAAGACATTTCCATCGCCACCTGATGGATCAGCAACTTGTGTTACACTGTTAAATCCAGGTCCCCAACCATTGTCATAAAAATCATTGGTACCTTCTTCAAAGTCTGCTATTACCTGTGAAAAACCACTGCTACAAAGAACAATAGTTACTACAAATAATGTCAATAACAACTTTTTCATACTTTCCTCCTTCGTGAGTTTAAAAATTGAATTATCATTTTTTTCATACTTTCCTCCTTCGTAAGTTCAAAAATTGAAGTTTCATTTGTTAAAAATCACTCCTTGTGTTTAGTTATATCTTTGACAGATTCTCGTTCAATAAATTTTGTAGGAACAAGAATATGAAGAGTTGGTGGATGGTCTTTTTTTATTAACGGTAGCAAATTTCGAACTGCTACAGAACCGATTTCTTCTTTGTATACCCGAACAGTACTCAATGGAGGGGATGAATACTTTGCCATTGAAATATCGTCAAAACCAACCACACTGATATCGCCAGGAATACTTAAGCCTTTATCATAAATGGCTTTATATCCATAAAGTGCATTTGTATCATTGGCAAAAAATATGGCTGTTGGACGTTTTTTTAAGTCAAGTAACTGATTGACCTGTTCGTAACCTTTTTCTATACCTTCTGCCTTGACATATTTTTCCTTAATTGGCAGATTGTGCAATTTCATAGCATTTTTAAATCCATTGAATCGACAACTAAAACTTGATCTTTTCAATTCTCCGGAAACAAAAGCAATTTCTTTGTGCCCTTTGCTTATTAAGTGCTGGATTGCCAAAAACGCACCTCTTTCATTATCAATCGTAACTTTATTGAAAAGGGTATCCTCTGCAGCAGGATCAATATGCATCACAGGTATTTCAATATTTTTTAATATATTCTTAAAATTTTGAGACATGATCCCGATCAAAATAATTCCATCGACCTTTTTATCTCGGATCATTTTTGGTATAGAACCATTTTGTCGTTCCTGTAAAAGATGAAGTACCAGATTATAATTATTAAGAATTAATTCACCTTCAATACCTTCAAGAATTCTTGAATAAAAAGGATTACCAGATAACGGTCTTCCTTCACGACAAAAAACAACGCCTATGTTTTCTGTCATTGTTTTTACATTTAATTTGCTAATATTATGGCGTGAAAAATTATATTTTTCTGCAATTTTGAGGATTTTCGTTTTGGTTTTCAGACTTACATCATGACGATCATTAAGAGCCTTTGATACTGTAGACTGAGAAACATTTGCTAGTTTTGCTATATCTTTTATTGTGTACATTCAAACCTTCTGATCGATTTTAGTAAGTTGTATTCATAGGGTTTTCGAAATTTTCGCTGCTCCTAAGATATAAATCATTGTTTCAAAATTATCAAATCAGCCATTTACGAAACTTCAAATCGAATATACGAAACAACTTTCGGAACGTCAAGTTTTTTTTAAATTTTCTATAAACACCTTAATATTAATAATTAAAAAAAGAAATATTTTTACATATCCCTCAAAATAACGAAAAATATATATTTTGATAAGTTTTATAGTAGTGTATATAGAACGAAATCACCTCAAGCCATTAACAAATTGAAAAATCCAAATCAGAATTTCTGTTTTTATCGTCGATAAATATGATTTTGGATTATAGGTAATGTGGTGACTATTTCATAAAAAGCAAATAAAATTCTTATAAAATTTCATTTGCTTTTACTTTAAACTTTGCTAATTTACGAAAATAGTTTCGAAAAACAGTAAATATCAGAAAAAATTACTTTAACATTAGAATACTAAATAATAAGGAAGAGGTTATGAAGCACAGGGTTTTATTGGCATTTATCCTCCTTTGTATTTTCATCAGTATTTCATTCGCAGCGACAACCGGAAAGATTTCCGGAACTGTAAATGATGAAATGACAAACGAGCCCCTCATAGGTGCTAATGTTTTAATCGAAGGTTTAGCATTGGGAGCAGCTACTGATTCCAATGGCAGGTTCTATATTTTAAATGTCCCTCCAGGTATTTATAATGTAAGTATCCAGATGATGGGTTACGCAAAATTGACTGTTGAAAATCTGGATGTATCAATCGGCAGAACAACTCAAATCAATGCAGATCTTAGAACTGAAGTAATCAAAGGTGAAGCAGTCATTGTTTCAGCTAACCGTGTTGCTACGAAGAAGGACCAAACCGGTTCAATCAGAAATGTTTCATCAGAAGATATGGCTTTACTACCAGTTGAAAGTGTTGGCCAGATCGTCAACATGCAAGCCGGCGTTGTAAATGGTCACTTTCGTGGTGGTCGTTCCGGTGAAGTTTCCTATATGATCGATGGTATGCAAATCGACAATGCACTAAACAGGGGTAAGTCAATAGAAATGAATGTTGATGCTGTTCAGGACATGGAAGTAATCACAGGCACATTCAACGCTGAATATGGAAAAGCAATGTCAGGTGTTGTAAACCTTGTTACAAAAGATGGTAGCAATGAATTTCACGGCTCATTATCTGGTTATCTTGGAAATTACTACACCGGTAATGATGATATTTGGAAAAACCTCGATAATACTGAAATTGCAAGAAATCAGGATTACCGTGCATATCTCGATGGTCCGATTTTGAAAGATCGTCTCTTTTTTTTTGTCAATGCCCGTTATCAAAATGCTCAAAACCATCTTATTGGAATTAATAGATTTGAAGTAGACAATCTTAGTGATTTCTCAGGTTATCCTGATAGCTATTATTCTGAACATACCGGTAATGATGAATATGTAAATATGAACCGTAGTGAAAATCTCAATTTGTCAGGGAAATTGACATTGAGATTAGGCTCAACCAGAACATCATTACTCTATCTGAAAAATGAAGATGAGTGGCATAATTATGATCATGATTATATGTACAATCCTGATGGAAAACCTGTTTCACATCGTAGTTCAGACATGTTTACATTAAAATTCAACCATCCTTTTTCCAGAAAGGCTTTTTACGAAATCAAACTTTCGCAGATTTCTAACACCAGCGGATGGTATGTATACGAAGATCCATTAGATGCCAGATACATTCATGATTCTTTCCTAAATGGTACCAGTTATACAGGATTTTATACAGGAGGTCAGGATAAACAACACAATATTTCTGAAACCATTAAACGTGATGCAAAATTTGACCTCACCTGGCAGGCAAATCAACAACACAGTTTCAAAATGGGTGTTCTCTATACTGCACATGATTTCAATGTAAAAAATCGAAGAATTTTAAATATCTACAGAAACACACCTCTTGAAGCATATCCAATTTTCTATAGACCGGAAATTCTTCCCGATTCTACAATATATACTGATATGTATGACAAACAACCTGTTGAAATTTCTGCATATATCCAGGATAAAATGGAATTCGATGAAATGACATTGAATATTGGACTTCGTTATGAATATTTTGATCCTAATACAATATATCCAACCCAACCACGAAATCCTGGAAACCAGTTGGACTTTCCAGACAATCCTGAAAAGATGTCTGAATATCCTGACGCCAATGTTAAAACTTCTTTTTCGCCAAGATTTGGTCTTGGATACCAATTAGGAAATTCTGCATTATTGAGATTCAGTTATGGTCACTTCACACAGTTTCCACCTTTCAGTACGATGTATCAGAATAATTCCTATGTAATTGGTACAACATCCTACGAAACAGTTGTAGGAAATCCAAAAGTTCTTCCTGAAAAAACTGTTAACTATGAAGTTGGTTACTGGATGGAAATAAATAATTTCATGGATTTCGAAGTGGCACTATTCTATAAAGATATTTATAATCTTTCCACTGTAAACATGGTACAGACTTATAACAATGTCTGGTTTGGACTTTACGGTAACAAAGACTATGGTAATGCACGTGGATTGGAATTGAAATACAACGCAAGTTTAAATGGCATTTATCTAAATATGAATTATACATTACAATATACTCGTGGTAATGCTGACAATCCTCAATTTACATTTAATCGGGCTGGTGATAGTCAGGATCCGGTTCCTACATTAATTGCTATGAGTTGGGATCAGCGACATACTCTGAATGTTACTCTAGGATATAATACCAAAAAGTATGGTGTTACATTGACATCATTCTATGGAAGTGGTGGCGTATATACATGGAGTCCAATTTCCGATAATAAACTTGCAAGAATCAACCTAATGCCAAACAACAGTTACAAACCTCAGACTTTCAGCACTGATTTGAAAGCCTATTACAATTTTGCAAAAATGTTTGGACTCAATATGAAATTGAAAGTACAAGTTTATAACTTATTTGATCGTCTCAATGAAAGTTGGGTAAATGGTAACACAGGAAAAGCCAACCAGGCAATTATCAGAGATGAAGATAGATTAGCACACAAAGCTGATTTTGTCACTTATGATGAACGAATCTTCTATCCTAATGCCTATTCAGTTCCAAGACAGATCAAAGTTGGTCTGGAAATTAACTTCTGATAATAAGAGGATAGATGAATATGAAAAGATTAAAAAATTTATACAGCCTTATATTGGTCTTAATCATGGTTATATCATTGTGGGGTCAGGGCAAGCGATACAATGGACCTGACGATACAGCCGGAGATCCAAACCTGGAACGTCTCGGCAGAATGACCGGAAACCGTGTTCTGATCGCATTCAAAAATAATACTGAACTTGGTGATTGGCCTCTACCTGATGCATCTCGTTGGCCAAATAATAACCAGGGAACCAAAATGAATGATGGTATTGGGCTAATGCTCGGTGCACATATCTATATTGCCGGAGATTCGATACCTATTGAAGGTGAAGCAAATATCTCTCGCTATGTCGCTCAGGGATATACGATCAATGAACTATTTTATAGCCAGACAAACTATCGTGAAGAAATGGATATGGACCCCACCGGTACTATCGAATGGGGACTTCATCCTGCTGATGGTTATTCAAATATTAATAGCGAAACACCGGCACTCAGCAATGATAATAATTCATGGCCAACAATTGGTTGGCCTGCATCTGGCTCACAACTAAAATGGGCCGGAGAATGGAATGGAAGATTTGGTCGTGGTGTAACTTATGCCGATCTGGAATCCTTTGTAGTAGCCAATGATGCTCAAGACCAGGAAAATCTTGTAGAAGATGCTCCTGTTAAATATTATCCTCGTCCAGGTGTTTATATCGGTGATAAGAAGCAAGACATCACAACACAACGAGGTGCTCCCTGGGGCGGAATTGGCGTACGTGTAGAAATGCGTGGTTTCCAATGGAACAATGCTCACGCCAGAGATGCGGTTTTCTGGGAATACACTATTGCTAATATTTCTGATTATGATCTTCCGGAAATGACATTTGGATATTGGGTAGATAATAATATTGGTGGCGATGAACTTGGTGAAGATGCCTATTTTCGTGAAGCACCTTTTAACCTTTCCTATGCCTGGGACAAAGATGGTGTTGGGCTTGGTGGTCTGAAAGCCGGAATCCAGGGTTTTGCGTACCTCGAATCTCCCGGCATTTCCAATGATAATATAGATAATGATGCTGACGGTCTTACAGATGAAGCTCGTGATAATATTGCCACAGCCAAAATCGGACCCTATGATGGGATTACTGATTTAAACAAATTTCTGGAATATTATGGATACGAAGAATCAGATTTAAAAGAGCACTGGGATGCTGATGAAGATCAGGATTGGGTTGACGGAATTGACGCCAATGGAAATGGAGTCTATGATACAGATGAATATGCCGGAGATGATATTGGTACTGATGGCGTTGGACCTGCTGACCTGAACTATAATGGCCCAGACGCCAATGGAACTGAATGTAACCACAAACCTGATTTTGAAGAGGGTATAGGTTCAGAACCAAATTTTGGTACAGTAGATATTTCAGAATCAGATATGCTTGGTTTGACCACATTCAGACTTTTTAAAGTTCCTGAACATGTTGTTCCTTATAACCACTGGTTTCGTAATGATGAATCAATGTGGAATTTAACCAGTAGTGATTCAATGTCGTTGTCATCATCAGATATTACTAATCTTGCTGAAGTCTTTGCTTCCGGTGTATTTCCTCTTTACAAAGGACGTACAGAACGTATATCTATGGCGGAATTGCATTCCTTTGAAGATCAGACCGGTTTGATCAGTTCCAACCATTCTGCTCCGGCACTTTTTCAATTGAAAAAAACTGTACAGATCATTTACGAAAAAGATTATCGATTTGCACAACCACCAGAAATGCCTACACTGACAGCAACTCCCAGAGATGGACATGTAATCCTGACCTGGGACAATCGTTCTGATCAACTAACTCGTGAACCATTCTTACAAGGAGAGAATGATTTCGAAGGATATAAAGTTTTTCGTGCAACTGATAAATATTTTGCTGATGCAGAACTTATTACAGATGGTTATGGAACACCAACTTACAAAAAACCAATTTTCCAATGTGATAAAATCAATAGTATAAAAGGCTTTACAGATTTTGCATTGAAAGATGGTGCTGGATATTATCTTGGTAATGATACTGGAATTTCCCACTCCTTTGTTGATTCTACAGTACAAAATGGAAGAACCTATTACTATGCGCTTGTGGCTTATGATTATGGTATTTCACCTGAAAGAATCTCCAGTGGAAATATTGCTAATCTCAGTGATGAAAAATATGGAATCGGACCTTCAGAAAACAATTCCGTAATCGAACTTGATGAATCTGAAACAGTAAAATTTATTGGCAAAAATGTAGCAATTGTAACTCCCGGTTCTGATCCTGCGGGTATATCAAACAGTAGCAGTGCAGATGTTGATTATTCCGGATTAGTAATGGGAACCGGAGAAATTATCCCTGAAGTTATAGTGAATGACAATGTAAAAAAAGATCATACCTACAAAGTGAATTTTCATACTTCAACTCTGAACAGTATCATTTATCCGGAGATGAAAGAAGCAATCAAGTTCTATGAAGATCGTGGAACACTATTTACTGCATCCGGTGTTTCTGTATATGATATTACTAATGGTGGCATGACCTTGGTTTTCGAAGATAGACTTGTAGAAAACGCATTTGGTAGTCTTATTCCAAATAATTACAATACTATGCTATCACAATATATCGATCCTGACAGAAATTTTTACCACTTACCAATCAATGAAGGTGGCAAATACTCAGACATTTTTGATGGAATCAGACTGAAAGTAAAAATGAGTTCTCTCACATCATCACTTAATCCTGAAGCATGCGGGTGGTTGACAGGAAATTCTCCAATCAATATTGAGTTTTATGAACGTGATGCAATCCGTGCACCATGGGATTATTATATAATCTTTACTGAAGAAGCTATACACAGTGGTAACATTGTTTCGGTATACGGTGGACATCCAAAAACTCCTGAAGGTGAATCCATTGATGTATTTGCCGAATGCCTCAACCCACAGATCACAAAATTCAATTTTTATGTTGAAAATCGTAGTTTTCCACCAGATTCAGTTACCGGAGAATATGAACGCATGGCGGTGATTTGCTGGGACTTAAATGGAAACCGATTGGTTGATCTCATTGAAGATCAATTCATTATCGGACCTCGTGGCACCAATATTTCGCTATGTGGAACTATTTTTCACATGGATTTTCATAATGCAACAAGTGAAGCGGATTTGCCATTACCCAATGATGTTTACAAAGTAACTTTCAACCGTCCATTTGGTGGTGATGACTATATCACTTTTACTGCCAGTGCCAAAGATTCTATTGATGAAAAAAAACTAAAAGATAACATGAATGACATCAAGGTTGTTCCAAATCCATACGTCGGTACGAACATGATGGAGCCGGCTGTATCCAACACCCAATTAAATCAGAAACGCAGAATTATGTTTACTCACATTCCAACAGAATGCACTATCAAAATTTTTACTGTTAGTGGTGTACTTGTGAAAACAATACATGCTCCGGAAGATGGTCTTGTAGATTTTGGTGGATTAGGTGACTTTTCAACCGGAGCAATCCATTGGGATCTTTTGACAAGTGAAGGATTGGAAATAGCAGCCGGAATGTACATTTATCATGTAAAAGATAAACGAACCGGCAAAGAAAAAGTCGGCAAGTTTGGAATTATTAAATAGAAGAATTGAAAGGTGAATAAAATGAAAAAACTACTAAATATAAAATTTTCAATAGTCCTTTTGATTTCTTTATGGATCAGCCAAAGTTTTGCATTGGAACCATATCGTTATGGAACCACTACTGCAAACTTTCTGGAAATTGGACTTGGTGGCTCAGGAAATGCAATGGGTGATGCACAGGTTGCATATACCACGGATTTGATGTCAATTTACTGGAATCCGGCTGGAATGGCATTCATGCGTCAAAGTGAAGCCAAATTCATCAACCAACCTTATATTGCTGATATAGGAATGCAATTCGCAGGAGTTGGGCTGGTTCTTCCGGGTATAGGAACAGTAGGGCTGGGATTTACACATCTTGGTTATGGTGATGATATGGATGTGACTACGTTGGAAAGACCTGACGGAACCGGAGAAAAATATAGTGCCAGTGATAATGCTTTTACAATCTCCTTCGCCCGTAGGTTGGTGCAATGGTTTGCTTTTGGTGCTTCTGCCAAATATATAAATTCTAATATCTGGCATTCCTCTGGAAGAGCAATGGCATTGGATCTTGGGGCAATTGTACATTCTGATTTTTTCGCTGGAAAATATCGTGAAGATGGTCTGAAGATTGGTATGAGTATTTCCAATTACGGCACCAGAATGAAATTCGACGGTATGGATCTTTTGGAACCTATTGATATCTCCAAAGATGAAGGAGGAAATTACTCTGATGTATCAGGTAAGTACAATCTTACAGCCTGGGAATTGCCACTGCTTTTTAGAATTGGAATCTCTGCTCATAAACATGTTACACAATATCAAAGAATTACCTTGGCAATCGATGCACTCCATCCAAATAATAATCACGAATATGTCAATATTGGTGCAGAATACAAAATGACCATTCCTGTTGCCGGAGACTTTTTCCTTCGAGGCGGTTTCAAAGGCATTTCAGAAAAAGAAAGAATGAATAGTGCTGTTTATGGTCCAACCTTTGGTGTTGGTTTGATTAATACAATTACTCCGGGATTTGCAATCAAACTTGATTTTGCTTATCGTGGTTATGGCATTCTTGGAAATTCAATGTCCTATAATTTTGGAATAATGTTTTAATTGAGTTTATAAGATTAAAACTTATTAAGGAGATAAAAAAATATGAAATACATTAAGATAAAATTATTACTGACATTGGTAATACTTTTCCTGCAGTGCGAAGACACAAGCGGGCCTGGGAAAAAACGTAAAGCCCCGGTTTTTGTTAATCGAACAAATATTGAAATTCTTGGAATTGATTCCCTGCTTGTTGGCCCCGGTCAGCAAAAAGCGCTTACGGCCAGCACCTTTGATCCCGATGAAACTCCGGAATATGAATGGAGCACTTCTGATGAAAATATCGTAAAAATTATAGCCACAGATAAAAATGATGAAGTGTTAATCGAAGCAGTTGGTGAACTTGAGCAGACAGCAGAAATCACGGTAAAAGACAAAGTAAATGAAGGTGAAAAAACTATTGAAATAACTGTACTTTTCTGGCCTGATATGACAAAATTCATCCATATTGGAGAATTTGAAAATCACAACTATTTCCATTCCATTAATAAATCCAAATGGGGATCAGCAAAATGGGAATGTGAACAAAATGGGGGATACCTGGTGACAATCCAATCGCAGGAAGAAAACGATTTTGTGAATACATTAAATGCTGAACTTCGTGAAAGTGCCTGGATGGGAATGAGATGGGATGACTCAATGTCCTATATAGCTTTCAATGATGAATGGATTACAGGTGAAAAAGTGGATTTCGTTAACTGGTGGCGACCTGAAGAGGGTACCAAGCACCCAAGGGAAATTCAGAATTATCTGCCATACTATTTTGTAGTAATCAATCGCTGGGGATTCTGGGAAAACCAGGATGATGTTCCCTATAGATTTATATTAGAATTAGAATAGATTTCTCCTCCCTTAACATAAAAAGGCTCACTATTATTGTGAGCCTTTTTTTTTATTAATAACTTTAGATCAATCTATTTTTTATAGTTTAATAACAGATTCCCGTTTCACTAATTTTACCGGCATCATAGTAGTTATCTGAATCCCTACTTGTTCCGGATTATTTATCTCATCCAATAATTTCCTCACAGCAATTGATCCGATCTCTTCTTTGTAGACTTTTACAGTACTAAGTGGTGGATCAGAATATTTTGCCATGGCAATATCATCAAATCCCACAAAACTTATATCCTTTGGAATTTTTAAACCGGCATCGTTTATTGCTTTATACCCCAGTAAAGCATTGGCATCATTACCAAAAAATATTGCAGTGGGTGGATCATCAAGATTTATCAGTTCAGTAACATATTCATAACCATTTTCAATACCACCGGCTTTTACATACTTCTGCTTTATTGGAATATTATTAAAGGCCATGGCTTTTTTGAATCCTTCATAGCGTAGAGAAAAACTTGCTCTGGCCAGATTTCCGGATACAAAGGCTATTTTTTTATGCCCCATCTCTATCATATGTTTTGTTGCCAGAAACCCACCTTGTTCATTATCAATAATTACTTTTTTATAACTAAGATTGTAGTCAGTTGGATCAACAAATACTATAGGAATTTTGTAGGATTTCAGGCTTCCAATAAATTTTTTATCCATTACACCAACAATAATTAATCCATCAATTTTCTTATCTTTTATCATTTTAGGAGTTTGACCATTAAATGGTTCAACAAGTAATGTCAGGATCAGATTGTAATTATTTATAACCAGTTCACCTTCAATACCTTCCAATACTCTGGAATAAAATGGATTACCGGACAAAGGTTTCTCTTCACGGCTGAATACAATACCTATATTTTCAGTTTTTTGATTGATGGGTTTAATTTTATGAAAATGAAAATTGTGTTCTGTTGCGATTTTAAGAATTTTTACCTTTGTTTTTGCACTAACATCAAATTTATCATTCAATGCTTTTGAAACTGTTGAAGGAGAACAATTGGCTAATTTTGCTATGTCTTTAATGGTTAACATCATCACTTCCTATTAATACTGAAAATATTACGAAATCATTTTCCATAGGTCAAGATATATTTACAGACAATTAATTCAAGTAAGTCATCTTTTCTGATTTTCATTTATCCGAAGTATATATAATTTGAATATGCTACATTTTGCTGGACACTTTGTTAAATATAATGATCTTTAGATGCATTTTTAGTTAATCAATTAATTTCGTAAACATCTTCTTATTTTTTACTCATAATGTGTCCACATTCTAATAATTTTTATAATATTTTGTTTGTCTATA
>JAOZSR010000147.1 GCA_029939575.1 Fidelibacterota bacterium | reverse complement strand
CTATGTCCGGCTTTCGACGGAAAGACAGCTTCGAACCTTTTTACGATTCCATCAACTATAGGTTTGTTACACTTTTTACTTTATAATAAATAATGTAGTTCAGTTTGAAAGTTTATTGATTTTAGTTTTTCTTAAATGTAAATTGGACAAGGATAGAAAAAAAACTAATCAGAGAGAAATATGAAAAACATGAAATTAAAACTTATTACTGTATTATTAATATTGATAATGGTATTATTAGCTCAGGAAGAGAATGTATATCCTCAACCCACTGATTTGGTAACTTTGCCAACAGCCGGGTTAATTCCACGTGGTGCTTATATGGTGGATTTTCGACTTTTCGAAAATGGAGGCATACTTGGTGGAGTTTCCGCCGGAATATCAAATCGTTTTATGTTTGGTATTGGTTTTGGAGGTTCAAAAATTATTGGCGATCAGGAGATCAATTGGAATAAACAGCCCTCAGTTGAAGTGAAATATCGTTTTGTGGATGAAAGTGTAAAATTTCCGGCAATTCTGGCTGGATTTAACTCCAAGGGATATGGGGAGTATATAGATAGTTTAAATAGGTATGAAACAAAAGCCATGGGCTTTTATTGTGTAGCGAGTAAGAATTTTCGGTTTTTTGGAAATTTAGGTATTCATGCCGGGGCAAATTTTAATCCATTAGAAAAAAAAGATGGTGATAATGATCCTTCTTTTTTTATAGGGTTGGATAAGGATATAGGCTCGGAAATTTCGCTGGTTTTGGAATACGATGCAGCTTTAAATGATAATGGAACAAATACTATTGGCCTTGGAGAAGGAAAGGGATATTTGAACTGTGGTGTTCGCTGGAGAATGGCAAAAAGTTTTTTGTTTGAAATTGATTTTAATAACATTTTATTAAATAGAGAAGAAGTAAAGTATTATAATCGTGAACTTAAAATAATGTTTATTGAGTTTTTTTAAATAATTGGAGGGTACAGTGTTAAAAGGTAAAAAGAGAAGTTTATTAGTTTTAATTAGTTTGTTTGTGATGTTAACATCCGTAATTTTTGCTATCGATGCAACGGTTCCGGAGTTAATAAAACAAGCTGATGAATTTGATAATAATAAGAATTTTTTCGCAGCCATGAAAATGTTACGTCAGGCAGAATCAATTGATAAAGATAATCCCGAAGTTTTATGGCGAATAGCAAGGGAATATTTTCAATTTGCTGATCAGAATCCAACTGATAAGGGATTGCAGAAAAAAAATCTATATCCGGGATTTGAATATGCTAAAAAATGTGTTGAAATTGCTCCAAATATAGCCGGTGGCCATCAATACTATGCTATTCTTATCGGGAGAATTGGTGAAGAAGAAGGTACCAAGCAAAAAATAAAAAATTCATACCCTCTCAAAGAACATACTTTAAAAGCTATAGCATTGGATCCGGAAAATGACTCTAATTATCATGTTATGGGCAGGTGGCATTTTGCTCTTTCTGAATTAAGTTGGGTAGAAAGAAAAGTTGCCAATATTATTTATTCAACTGTTCCTAATGCTTCCTTTGAAGAAGCCGCGCAGTATTTTTCTAAAGCTAACGAATTGAAACCCGGTGAAATACGGCATATGCTTTATCTTGGTAAAACTTATATTAAATTGGGAAAAAACAGTCAGGCAAAGAAAATTCTTCAGTCTGCGGAGAAAATATCTCCAAAATCTGATTCGGAAAAAGGAATGTTGTCAGAAGTTAAAGAGTTATTAAAGGATTTGAAATAGATTGAAATTCCTTAAATTTTTATGGTTCATTATAAAAATTTTAATCTTATTTACATTGGCTATGTTTGCATTTTATTATTTTAAAAAAGAGTCGGAATAATTTTCTGGCTCTTTTTTAAAATCCAACATTTCTTAAAAACAATTATGAATCTTTCTTATATTCCAAAAGTGATTATAATTATTTTTTTTCTGGTGAAGGTTGCATATCCAGCAGATAACACCATCACTCTGCATCCCTATGTAGGTCGTACAATTGATATTCGTGAGCGGGAATATTATAACCTGTTCAGTGACACTATTCCACAATTTTATCATGCTGAATTAAAGGAAACGAAAAATGGTTATTGTTTTGAAATATCCAGCAAAATAAAGTGGAGAAATATTAAAGATACGCTACGAATTTCTCCTGCAAAAATCACAAAAATTCAGGAAAGAATAATCCAAAAGGGACCGGTGCCTGTTAATTATATGAATCCTAAAAGAAAGTATATTATTGGATTTGGGATTACACCAAAATCTCTGGTAAGGGACAAGCATTCTGATAGAAAATCTTTTTTATCAAATTCCACCTTTGCTTTTAAAATAGCAACTGATATAACTCCTAATCTTCAGCCATACTTACGAATATCTTCGAATAATATTGAATTTAAAGAACCTTATAATTATAAAGATCCAAAATTTAGAAATTCTATTTGTGTAGCTATAGGCGGGCAATACAAATATGTGTTTGATAAATGGAAAATGCCAATTGGAGTTTTTACCGGATTTGGTCTGCAAAAAACCTCTATATTTCAAAAATTTTTTTATAAGAAAGATGAAGAGGGAGATATTTTCCACGAGCAAAAATCTACAGTTATAGGTATGGAGCACCATTTGGGTGTTGATTTGGAATACAAGCATCTTAAGATCACTCTGTTATTTTTAATGCAAAGGCATATTCCGAAATCAAAATCCAAGCCTTTGCAGATTGGACAATGGGCTGGATTTACACCATGGATTGAAATTAATTGGATATTGTAGAGGGAAAAGTGTTTAATCTTCAGACATAAAATTTCTACTTTCATTGAATTTGCCTGTAACTTTTCCATAATATGAATTTCCCTGAAAAAAAATCAGGACATTCAAGATATTTTTCATTTTACCTTGTTTTTAGATTGTTGTAAACATAAATTTGTCAGCATTGGGAAAAGTGATTTCTTACTAATTTGGAATGAATTAAATATAGGATTAATATATGGGTAAAATAATTACTGTAGCAAATCAAAAAGGAGGAGTCGGTAAGACTACAACTTCAGTAAATTTAGCCGCGGGATTAGCTGTATCTGAAATAAAAACTTTATTAATTGATATGGATCCACAGGCAAATGCTACTTTAGGATGTGGGATTGATTATAAAGATGTTGAGAAAAGTATTTATGAAGTAATGGTCGAAGAAATGGATATTAACCAGGCAGTCAATAAAACTGAAATTCCATTTTTAGATATAATCCCATCTACAACAAGATTAGTAGGAGCAGAAATTGAACTGGTATCTACTTTTGGCAGAGAAAGCGTTTTAAAAAAAGCTTTTAAAACCCTTAGCAAAGAATATGATTACATTATAGTTGATTGTCCACCATCCTTAGGTTTATTGACAATAAATGCGCTAACAGCATCTGATTCTATTATCATTCCCATCCAATGTGAATATTATGCAATGGAAGGTTTGGGACAATTATTAAATACGATCCGGCTTGTACAGAAAAGTCTAAATAAAAGTCTTCAGATTGAAGGTGTTTTGATTACAATGTTTGATTCAAGACTAAGATTGTCACACGAAGTTGCAGATCAGGTAAAAGACCATTTTAAAGAAAAATTCTATAATACTATGATTAGAAGAAATGTCAGGCTTGGAGAATCACCAAGTTTTGGAAAGCCTATTATTTTATATGATGCATCATCAGCAGGTGCACAGGATTATTTAAGTTTAGTTGGAGAATTATTAGAGAATGACGGCAAAAAGACTCGGTAAAGGTATTGGCGCCATTATCCCGGAATTTCCACAGGGAAATGTTGAAAGCGTTCATACTGTTAATGAAGTAAATATAGACCAAATAAATACTAATCCCCATCAACCCAGAAAAGAATTTAATGTCGATGCGATGAGCGATTTAGTAAAATCTATTGCCAAGAATGGAATAATTCAGCCTATCACAATTAGGGTGGCTGACAATGGATTTGAACTAATCGCCGGTGAACGCAGGTTAAGAGCTTCAAAACAAGCCGGTTTAAGTACAATTCCCGCCTACGTATTACCAATTACAAGTGATGTAGAGATGATGGAATTAGCATTGATTGAGAATGTGCAGCGTGAAGATTTAAACCCTATTGAAGAATCCCAGGCATACCAGGTTTTATACGATACCTTTGATCTGTCTCATGAAGAAATATCGGTACGTGTGGGTAAAAAACGGTCGACAATTACAAATGCTATGAGATTATTAAATTTACCCGATTTAATAATTAAAGATTTGCGGGAAGCCAGGTTGTTTCCCGGACATGCAAGACCCCTTTTAAATTTAGAAACAGAAAAGCAACAACTAAATTTATGGCGAAGAATTAAAGATGAGGGATTAAGTGTCAGGCAGGTTGAACAGATTGTAAAAAATATAAAATCACCACCCGATGCAAAACAAATACCAGTCAAAAAAAATAAAAGTGTTTTCATAAAGAGTGCTGAAGACAAACTTATGCATTTGGTTGGTACTAAGGTAAAACTTAAAGGAACCGAAAAGAAAGGGAATATTGAAATAGCTTACTATTCCCAGGATGATTTAAATAGATTATTAGATATTTTTGATACAATAAAAGGCAATTTAAGTGAGTAAAAAACAATATTCACTCCATTTAGTTTCAGATAAAGATGAAAAACCACTTGTTTTAACTTTTAACACACTTGGCTTGCGGGTTTTTATTGGTTTGTTTATTTTTATTTTTTGTGCAGTGATTTGTTTAGCACTTTTTTCTATCCCAAATGCCTTGAAATATAAACAGGTGAGTTTGGAAAATAAGGAGTTGATCCGAGATAGACTGAAAGTTACTGAGATTTTGGGTGATTATAACAGAATCCGACAAATGGATAGGTATATCAGATCAGTACTAGGTCCCGATTTGAAACTGGCTTCTTTGGACTCTATCCAATTTGATTCTACCCTTACACCTGATGGGTTGATATTACCTCGCCACGAGGAACCGATAGAGATTAGTTATCTTGATAATATTCCAATATATCCGCCAGTTGACGGGTATATAACTCAGGGATTTAACGATGATTATATTTTTCCAGAGGAAAATCATTATGGAGTTGATGTTTCTGCACCAACAGGTGCACCAATAAAAGCTTCAGCTTCCGGAGTGGTAGTGTTTTCTGACTGGACAAATCACCTGGGATATACAATTATTTTATATCATTCAGATGGATATTTTACAATTTATGGTCATAATCTAAGAAATATTGTTAATGATCATCAGTATGTAAATCGTGGAGAGGTGATTGCATATTTAGGCAATACCGGCCTTAGTGCCGGACCACATCTTCATTTTGAAATATGGCGCGAGGGAAATCCGATTGATCCGACAAGTATTATTTATTCTTATAGAAAAAAAGATATATCTATTTTTAACCCAGGGGGGTAATTATTTATTATGATGAGAAAAAAAGAAACAGCTATTAATTCTATCATTGGAGAAGATACTTTAATTTCCGGTAATATTAAATTAGATGGAAATCTTCTAATTTATGGAAAAGTTGAAGGAAATATTGAAACTGGTGGATTAATCAGAATTGCTTCAGGAGCGGAAATTCAAGGTAATCTTATTGGGAAAGAGCTCCAGATTGGTGGAAATATAGTGGGAGATGTTGTTGCCTCAGGAAAAGTGACTTTAGGCGACCAATCCGACCTGAAGGGAGATATCAGGGCTAGTCAAATAGTTATTGAAGATGGAGCGCGATTTGAAGGAAAGTGTGATATGATTTCTTCAATAGACAAGGAAATAAGTTAGTCTTTCCTCAACATTCTTCTTACCCTCAGAACTTACAGTTTGTATTCACAAATGTAATACTTATTTTTCTAATAATTAATTTTAGTTTTTAGGTATTGTAAAAAGTTTATGAAAGAACATGCAATCTAAATTAAT
>JAOZSR010000015.1:3199-54281 GCA_029939575.1 Fidelibacterota bacterium | reverse complement strand
CTAAAAAGAAAATTTGCCACTTAAACAAATTAAAAATTAGTGATTAAATTTATTATAGGAAAATAATTCCATGAATTCTACTTGGATCATTTTTGAAAAGAAAAATCAGTCCATGAAAAAAATATCATATGTTAAATGTGAGATAAAACAATATATCGGAAATGAAACAAAAAATGATTTTCAAACATATAATTATGTGAATAAATTATGGATATGATTTATGATGATATTTTCATATATTTCAAATTGTTTGATAAAATTTTTAATTAATGAGTAGATGGAGAAGAAAATGCGAAAATTAATAATTTTAATTATAATAATAACTTTTTTGACAGGTTGTTCACAAAAGGTTTTTTTAGAGTTAGATAAAAATTATAATCCGGAGTTGAAAACTATAACCGGTCAGGACTCAGCTTCAGTAAAATATTCTGATGTTTTGGGCTCTTTAAATATTGATGAGGAAGAGTATGAAATCAAAACTAAAAAAGACCGCGAAATAATCAAAATTTCCAGAGCGGAAATAAAAAATCTGGCTAATAAAGATTTAAAATCAGGTAAAAATGGCGATTGGGAATTGAATTTTAATAAGAAGAAAAAAGCAATCATAGCAACACCAAAGACGAATACTATTCCTATTGTAATGAAACGGCAAAGCAAAGAGGATTATACTCAGTTTTTACCTTTCAAGCCAGCTGATATTGAAAATGTCACACTTTCTTTTCAGGATATAACATTATCTAAAAGTCGCTATTTTGAGGAAATTAATAAGCCAGATCAAATTGAATTAAAAATCCCTACAATTTCAAAAATTAAAATGGATGATTATTTAGTAGAGGTTTCAATAGATGCTTATGAAAAATATAGTCAAAACTTATCTGATATTGAAAATAAAGAGATTAGGTTGAAATTAAAAAGAGGTTCACTGCAATTTGATTTTGTTAATAAGGAAAATAGCGAATACAATCCAAGGGAATTATTTTTTCTTAATACAAATGGTGATGTTACGCAATATACTGGTGAAGAAATTGATAATGGTGTTTCCTTTTATGAGATCGAATTTCCGATTAATGTTTATGGAAACACAAAAAGATGGCAATTTTATAATGAAAAAGGTGGAAAAGTTGATACTTTGGTTTTTAATCAACCGGGAATGTATAAATTTAATTTTCTGGAAAAAACAAGGGATTTCCCATTAGTATTTTTTGATCTTTCTGAAGGACAAATTACATTGGAAAAATTTGAAAAATGGTTAAAAAAATTGGAAACAGATGCTGATGGAGTTTTTCTTTATGCTACAAATGGTTATGAAAAATTGTTCAATCCGAAATCAGATGAATTAAAAAAAGTAGTCAACCAACTCCACCGAACTATTCCCCGAACCAGCAATATTTTAGAATCTATATCTACATTTTCTAACACCATAAAGAAAACAAATTTGATGAAATCATTTTATGGTACACCCCAGAATCCTGAAAAAGTATTACCCAAATTTTATTTTTTCCTTTCTGTAGATAACATTAATCGTCTTCAATATGATGTTGATAGATTTAATAAACATATAGATGATTTGCAGATACAAAAAAAGAATATTACAATATTTACTCCTGATGATAAGAATAATCAGGCCATTATTAAAGAGTTAAAATCTAAAAATTTTAAAATAATTTTATTATAATAAAAAATTTTGAGTAAAATAATATTTGGAGGATTGAATGAAAATTATAAATACAAAAACTAAAATTATCTTATTTTTATTAATGATGTTAATTTTTACGGGAGTTATAGAGGCTGATACTATTACAGGCAGAACTGTTTTAAATCGTCCAATGAAATATAATTTACCAAAATCAAATGATAAATTGGAAATAGACATATCTCCGGTTGCAGACAAAGACCGTATGAGTGTAGTTTGGGAGGTTTATTCCGATCGGGATAATAATGAAACTTATGCTACCAGTAAGATGAAAAAATCATTTAAAACCCTAAAGTTTTTGGATGATCTTTTTGTAATTGAAGAGCAGGGAGAGTTATTACATATAGTTAAAGATCCCGGTTTTGAGCGTGATGTTTGCTCTTCATTAAGTGAAGATATGGGATGGATAAATAAAAAGAATCTTTTACTCTGGAATCATGATTTGGTAACAGAGCGGGGAAAAATTAATCGTAAAGCGATGATTTTAAATACTGTGGAGCAACTTAGGAGTGAGTCTGAGGATGATCAGCCTGATATTGTCAGGTTTCGCAGAGGTCCGGGATTAAAGGCTAATAAAACAGGTGAATTATCTCAGCTTTTTCAATTTTTTTACATTTATAAAATTTCTGAAGATGGAAGATCGGTTTTATTAGGAAAAAACAGTTTTTTTGGTCAAACAAGTGTTAAAAGGATTATCAAAGGTTGGGTGCCTCGCAGCAGATCTATCTTGTGGTTTAACAGGATTGCAATTGAACCAAACTGGGAACCTGCTTCAGTTATTGAAAGAATGGATGGTAAAAAAGTAACATTTTTCAGTGATAAGAACAATACAGAGTTTTTTAAAGCCGGAATACCAATCGATCCAATAAAAATAATTTGGAATAATGATCCTTTAAGTAAACAGCGACTTATCGGGGAATGGCGCCGCTTTCCGGTTTTACGGAAAGATGATCGTGATGGAGATATTTTGACAACCGGTGTTATGGGTGATATTTATACTAACCAGGGAAAATTACTGATCAAGGAGACTAAAAGAATTGCCGAAATGAAAAGGAAAATTGATACTCAAATTGCTCATAAGCGGAGTATTAAAATTGTTTTTATTGTTGACGGGACAAAAAGTATGAACAATGTATTCAAAGCAGTTTCCGGCTCGGTTGAAGCTGTAACCAAAAAGTTGAATCTGGAATACAGAGGTAAATATGGTGAAAACGCAATCGATTTTGCCGGTGTTATTTATCGTGATTATTCTGAAGACAGATCTCGTAGGTATCGAACACGTGGTTTTAATTCTTCAAAATCCTTTGATCAATTTTTTGATCCTAAAGAGGCCAGGGATGTTAATAATACAACCCACGCTGAAGCAATGTATCTCGGTTTAGAAACCGCTTTATTGTCATTGGGGCTGGATAAAGACCAAACTAATGTTTTGATTTTAATTGGTGATGCCGGTAACCATTATCCTGATAAAGAGGGTAGGACAGCAGATCGGATTGCTGAATTAATGGCTGAAAAATATTGTCATTTTATTGCTATTCAGGCTCAACATACAAATGGGATAAAAGCATATGATGATTTTATTTACCAAAACAAAATCATAGCCGAATCCGCTGCCCGAAAATACCGTAAAATTCTCATGAAACAGTATAAAGATATTTTTGATCTTTCTGAATTAAAATGGAAAATTGAAGATGGGAAATATAATCTTGAGCAGTCACCACTTGCAGCTAAAGTTATCGGCCTGGAAAATGGTCAAAGTCTCTCAAAAGTAGAAATTCAAAAGGAAATTGAGCATTTTATAAAAGGAGTGGATTCCAGTAATGATAGTCTTATTGCTAAGTTGAATAAAATTGTTGCAGGTGCAGGATTCCGTGAAAATGGAGATGCAGATGAAATTGAGACAGATCAGAAAAAAGATTTTTATACTCTTCCTTTTGCCGAAGGAATTTGGGCTGTTTTTCAGCAAAGTGGTTTAAGTCTGGAAGAATTAGCAACTTTGAAAGTTGATAAATACCAGGTTTATACTCCTGGTTATACTACAATGCAAGTTGCCGGACAGGGCAATCCTCTTTTTAGGCGGGTTCTGTTAATGGATGCTACAGAACTGGGAGATTTGGAAAGAAGTATTCGTAAATTAAGGAATGCCAGCACTGGTAGTCAACGACGGGAAGCACTGTATAATACCTGGTTAGAAATTCTAAAAGAGTATCTCGGTGAAGTGGAAAATGAAGCATCTCTTAAGAATTTATCCCTTGAGGAAATAAATAATAAAATCTGGGAATTACCGGGTACACATTCTATTTTGGGTAATATTAAATTGAAAGATATTCATGATGAGCACAAATTTACTGATGCCCAACTTAATGATTATATTGAAAATATTCTTGAAAAACATGAGAAACTTCGGAATATTTTCTTTTCTTTGAGCTATAAATATGGTTTTCGATCTAATGAACGACCATATTATTGGATTGAAGAAGACCTGTTGCCATAATTGATATTGGAAATTGTTATAAATGGCTGATAAAGCATTATTTAAAATAAAGAATTTAACCAGGGCTTTTGATGATAAAGTTGTCCTGAATATCCCTGATCTGGTTTTGCCGAAAGGTGAAATTATCTGTATTGTGGGAGAGTCCGGCTGCGGAAAAACAACATTATTAGAACTCCTTGGTTTAATGACAAATCCAAAAATTGATGATCTTGGATATTCTGATATTCAAATAAATCTTCATCTTGACAATAAAGATTTTAATTACAAAACCGAGCTATGGAATTCTGCTGAAAAAAGCGCGGATGTCAGGCGGGAAAATTTTAGTTTTTTATTCCAACAAGCCAACCTGTTGCCAAATCTAAATGTTCAGGAAAATGTTGTTTTACCGGCAATTATCCAGGATGTTAAAAAAGCCCGGGGAAAAATACAAAATCTCGATACTATCTTCGATAATATTCATTTAACTCACCGTCGAAAATTTTCCACTAAAAAATTATCAGTAGGGCAAATGCAAAGAACAGCTTTCGCTCGTTCAGTTTTTCGTGATCATTCTATCCTGTTTGCAGATGAACCTACCGGAAATCTGGATCCTTTTAATGGCAGAATTGTTTTTGATCATATTCATAATTATATCAAGGAACATCCGGAAAACACAGCTATTATCGTAACCCACGATTTAGACTTTGCATTGGATTTTTCGGATAGGATAGTTGCATTAACAAATAACGGATATACTGATTCTTCCCGCGTTTTTGTTAAAAAAGATAATAGTTGGCAAAAAGAAAGCTCTCCACATTCCAGGAAAAATTACGAGGAAATTAAAAAGAATATTATTGAGATTATTGAAACGAGAAATGTCGAAAATAATGGTGAGGTACAAGAGTCCGGGAAAGATTTAAAAATCAAAGAATTCTCCCAGTTTTTCGGTGAAAAATACAAACAGGATTTTTCCTTGATAAAAAAAGATGAAAAGGGGAGAGGTAAAATTAACCTTAGCGCTTTTTTAATCCTGATATTTCTATTTGCAGGA
The DNA here is from genome assembly GCA_029939575.1 of Fidelibacterota bacterium. Classification (GTDB taxonomy): domain Bacteria; phylum Fidelibacterota; class UBA2242; order UBA2242; family JAOZSR01; genus JAOZSR01. The sequence continues at coordinate 49,064 of JAOZSR010000015.1, read as the reverse complement.
ATTTTGGCTATCGGGTTTGCAAATGGCAGTTTATCCGATTTGGCAGAAAAGATGGCTGATCCTTTTGTCAATTGGCTGGATTTGGATTTAACAGACCAATACCGGTACAGTCCTCATTTATTGACAGATTCATTAAATACAGATGAAATCAGACAACGTTTTGATATTGCCGAAGTTAGTCGGTTTTCTCAATTTTCTATTTTAATCAATGATTATAAATTGAAAGGCTCCAGGTTTATTAAAGGACGAACTATAGATTTAGATGATCAAATATTACAAAAATTAAGTTCAAAAAATTTCCTGGTAAAAGGGAAAGGTTTTAAAACAAATAAAGATCTGGGAATTATAGTAAACCAGGATTTTTTTCGGAAATTTGGATATTCTGAAAATGATTTGTTTATAGAAATGATTTATAGCACAGATGATGATTTGGAAAGAATTGTTCCGGTTCCTATTCGTGGAATTGTCAGGGATTTGCCCGGTGACAATGATTTCCTGGCAACTAATTATTTTAAATATGAACGATATAATAGTGTGGCCTCTCCCCAGCCATTTAATCCTATAGGTACAGAGCAACTGGTTATTTTTTTTGCTGTAGATGAAGAAACTGCTTTTGATCTATGCGATTCTATAGACCATTATTTTCAAAGTAATAAGAATATTGAGCGGAAATTCGGATCTGTTTTTATTAGCGATCCGCAATTTTATGACCAGGCCTTTAAAAATGGATTTTTTATTCCTGTTTCATTTAGATATCCACCGCAAATTGGAGAAATAGATTCTATTTATAATGAAATTTCCAAGAGTGCCCCTTTTTCCGGTTATGGAACTACTCAATTTTATAAAACTCATTTTGATAATCGCAGCAAAGTTGATTTAATTCATGACAGATTGTCAATTAATTTAAAAACAATTGATAAGGTCTTTGAATTGAAAAATTATTTTCAGGCGAATTTTGATATTAATCTGGATGTAGCCCGGGTCGAATTGCTTAAGAATTTTTATATGGTGAAAAAAATTACAATTACTCTTTCCTGGACAATTATCTTTTTTACAACTTTTTCAGTAAATATTTTCATATTTTTTTATTTGTATATAAATCTATACAAACAACGAGTACATCTTGGTTCATTAAAGGCCTTTGGATTGACTCAAAATCAGTTACAGTCTTTTTATATAGATAAAATGATGACGTTTCTACTAAAGATCACAATTATTTCAATATTCTTTGCTATTCTTGCTGGGTATTTAGGAGTTGTAAAATTTTGTTGGTCTTTATTCACAAAAATACAATCAGATTCACTCTATTTTAATCTTATAGATTTTCAGCGGCTTTGGGATGCTAAAAACCTTTCATTGCCTCTTTTCCTGCTATTTTTATTTTTTGGTGGTTATGTCAGTATTAAATTGGCCAGTAGCAGAATCTTGAAACACAGTCCTGGTGATTTGATAAAAGACCGAGTGTAACCTAAAAAGAAGCAAGACTATAAATTGTAAAAGGACGCTGAATGTCGCATTTGCTAAGAATCCGTCTCTCTATTACTCATTTTCTGCAATATTTTATTTTAGGTAGTTTTATTCCTTTGCTTATTCTTTATGTAACTCAATATTTGAATTTTAGTGGGAAACAGGCTGGTGCGATTCTTTCGACGATGGCAATTTCATCAATTATGGCTCCTATTATCGGGGCGGTAATTGCTGACAGAATTATTTCTGTGGAAAGGTTATTTGCAATTGTTCATATTATTGGAAGTCTAATAATGTTTTTTCTGTCTAGAATAACCACTTTTCCCGCTTTTATTTCAGTATTTTTCCTGTATATGTTAGTTGTAGGGCCAGCAGTTCCAATGGCTGATACTATTGTTTTCCATAATATAACGGATAGGAAAAGGCATTTTGGAAGTATCCGGGTTTGGGGTTCGGTTGGATGGGTTATGGTTGCCTGGCTATTTAGTTATTTTTGGTTGAGAAACGGAGGTGCTGAGTATCATCCTGAAAGATTGGCTGATGCATTATTACTTACATCATTTGTATCTCTGGTTCTTGGATTATATGCTTTTACATTACCAGTTTCCGGCGTAAAACAAAAAGTAACTAAAGTAGCATTTCCAATAAATTCATTAAAGATTATTTTGAAACCAAAGGTTTTAATTTTGGCGATTTTTGGATTTTTTGTATATTTTACTTTTAGTTTTTTCATATATGGAGGAGCGGTTTTTCTAAAACAGATTGGTTTTAGTGAAGATATGGTTATGCCTGTTTTAAGTATTGGGCAAATGTCTGAAGTTATTGCTTTGAGTGTTTTGGGGCTCCTAATTTCGCGATTGGGAATAAAAAAGGTTCTTTTATTAGGATTAGGTTTTAATATTTTGCGATTTCTTGGTTTTATTATGTTCCAGGAAAATATACCTATAATAATAGCCATTGCATGTCATGGGCCTTCTTTTGCTCTGTTTTTTCCGGTTGCGATTATTTTTATGGATTCAGGAGCAACGAAAATAAACCGGGCTGGTGCACACCAGTTTTTTGCTTTAATTAGTACCGGGATTGGAAGTTTAATGGGGAGTAATGCTTCCGGTTTTTTTGCGGATATTTTTTCTACAGGTGTTAATAATGAAATTAATTTTCAATTTTTCTGGGCTATTCCTGCAATAATTTCAATATTACTGTTTCTAACTCTTATTTTGTTCTTTAATGATAGGCAAGCAAAGGAGCCAAATATCCTTTAAATAATTATTTCAAAATAGTCTTATAAAAAACAAAGCAAAAATCGATCTATAATGAAGATAAAAAAAGTGTAAACCTTGTAGTTATTTGATTAGTTCTTCCTTAATACTCAATTTTGTTATCAAGCCTTCCATGGAATTTCCACCAATTTGTATTTGAAATTCTCCAGGTTCTATTATTCTGTTACCATTATTATCAATAATGGAAAAATCATCGGGTTTTAATTCAAAGGAAATAGTTTTTTGTTTACCCGCTTTGAGGTGAATTCTATCAAACGCCCGCAAAGATTTGATCGGTGTGTGAATAGAGCTTTCCAAATCAGACACATAAAGCTGGACAACTTCATCACCGTCAACTTCTCCGGTATTTTTCAAATTTACAGAAAGAGATACATTTTTATCTTTTGTAATTTGTTTGGAAGACAGTTTAATATCAGAATATTCAAAATTAGTATAACTCAAACCATAGCCAAAAGGATAAAGTGGCTTCCCTTTGAAGTAACGATAAGTTCGGTTTTTCATATCATAATCATCAAAAGGAGGAAGTTGTTTCACTGATTTATAAAAGGTGACTGGCAATCTACCGGCAGGATTGTAATCTCCGAAAATCACATCTGCCACAGCATTTCCACCTTCCTGTCCGGGATACCAGGCTTCCAGGATGGATGATAAGTTTTTATCCGCCCAGTTCACAGCCAGGGCGCTTCCATTCAAAAGAATGAAAATCGTCGGTTTCCCAGTCTTGTGTAATTTTTTTAGAAGTTTTCTTTGTATTGCAGGTAATTTAATATTTGTTCGATCACCTCCGTCGAATCCTTCTATATTTACATCCATTTCTTCGCCTTCCAGCCTTGAAGAAATTCCACCAACTATTATTACTGCGTCAGAGTTTTCCGCTATTTTTAAAGCTTCTTTCATTAACCTGGCAGAATCTTTATTCATATTATTTTCAGTATCCGGAGGGACCCACCCGAGTTTTACTGATGCTCCCCCACCATTTTCATAATATTCCAATTTTATTTTATATTTTTGATTTGCCTCAAGTTGCACTTTTTTTGATTTTGATATTGCTGCCTGATCTTGCCAGAGTTCTACGATTTTGTTATCATCCAAAAATAATCGGAAACCATCATCTGCTTTAACACCTAAATTATATTCTCCTGATACTCTCGGAATAAGATAACCTGTCCAGCAAATTGAAAATTGATCATTTCCAACTATTGTATCCGGAGCATTGGTAATCCAGTTGAAATCCACATTTTCATATCGTGTTAAAACAGGATTTCCGGAAAATTTCATATTACTGAAATATTCTCCTTTTAAGCCTGATTTTCCATTTGAATTGAGAAATTCAAGTGGAATTGGCTTAAGTTCGGTAATATTATTTTCCGCTATTATACAACCTTTTGCGTATTTTACTTCTGTATTTTCACTAACTTTGTGTTTAATTCCCTGAAGAATTGTAACCGGATTAGTGGGTGTGCCATTGTAATTTCCTAAAAGAACATTTACATCATCAGCATTGGGACCAATTACAGCTATTGATTTTAAATTTTTCTTTAATGGCAATGTTTGGTTTTCATTTTTAAGAAGTACTATAGATTCCAGGGCTGCTTTTTTTGATAGAATACGATGTTTTTCACAGTTATTTACTTCGAATGGAATTTGGGAATAAGCAACTTTTTCCACAGGATCAAACATTCCCAATTTCATGCGGGCAGTCATTAGTCGTTTTATAGATATATCAATTTCTTTTTCGCTGATTAATTTTAATTCAACAGCATCTAGAAGATTTGGATACTGGTTTCCGCAATTTAAATCACATCCTCTCTTTACAGCCAAAGCAGCAGCTTCCGGGGCTGTGGTAACAATCTTATGATTTTTCCAAATATCATTGATTGCTCCACAGTCTGAAACCACATAACCATCAAAACCCCATGTGTTACGTAAGATTTGTTGAAGCAATGTATCGCTGGCGCAACAGGATTCATTATTATAGCGATTGTATGCGCCCATTATTGAATAGGCTTTTGCCTCCTTGATACAGGCTTCAAAAGCAGGAAGGTAAGTATCATATAGATTTCGCTTATCTGTTTTTGCATTAAAATGATGACGATCAGGTTCCGGACCGCTGTGAACAGCGTAATGTTTTGGTGTAGCCACAACCTTTAAATATTTTGGGTCATCACCCTGTAATCCTTTTATGAATTCTACTCCCATTCTGGAAGTAAGAAACGGATCTTCACCATAAGTCTCCTGTCCCCGTCCCCAGCGAGGATCTCTGAAGATGTTAATATTAGGTGACCAGAATGTTAAACCCTGATAAATTTTTTTGCTATTATTTTTTTGGAATTCATGATGTTTCGCCCGGGCTTCATCAGAAATTGCAGTAGCGACATCGTACATTAATTCAGTATTCCAGGTTGCAGCAAGTGCGATTGCCTGTGGAAAAACAGTTGCAACTCCAGCCCTGGCAACACCGTGCAGACATTCATTCCACCAATTGTATTCAGGAATTCCAAGATGTTCTATAGCCGGAGCATCGAATTGCATCTGTGAGATTTTTTCTTCTAAGGTCATCCTGGAAACAAGGTCATCAACTCTTTGAGAGGTTGGTCGATTATATTGTAGATAGAGCGGCATTTCGGAATTTCCCTTTTGTGGTTTTATTGGCATATCTCCCCTTTGAGTAATACAATTTGTCATGGGAAAGACTAATAAAATTAAAATTATCCTTTTAAAAATAGTCATGTAAAACTCCAATAATTTAATATTATTAATAAAAATTTTTGTGATGTTTTGTAATGTAAAGATATAAATGAAGATTATATATTTTTCTGCAATATTTTTAAAATGCTATTTATCAAATCACTGGTTTCTGAAGTTTTAAGAATAAAATCATCCGCTCCTGCTTCCATCGCTTTTATCCTGGTTTTGGGATTTTCATCACCTGTGAACAGAATTATTTTTGTTTTAATATCTTTATGTTCTTGTTTAATTTTTTTACAGACTTCAATGCCGGAAATAACCGGAAGCATAAAATCAAGGACTGCCGCATCTGGTTTTATTTCTATAATTTTTTTAAGAGCTTCATTACCATCTTTGGCTGTAGATGGAATATATCCTTTTTTGGCTATTAATCGTGAATACAAATGTAAAATAACAGGATTATCATCTACAATTAGGATCTGTTTTGATACATTTTCTTCTTTGTCTTCATCAACTGTTTCTTTTAGTTTGATTATTAAGATTGAGTCATTTACATTAAGTTTAGTCTTTTTGTCAGGATAAATAATATCCTTTTTGCCTTGTCTTATTCCAATAACAGAGAGCTGCATTTCATCGGAGATATCACTTATAGTTTCTCCTACCATACTTGAGCCAATTTTAATATCTATCCATTGCAAAGTAGTTGTTTCTAAATTTGGATCAAAATCAAGGTGTTTTAATTGGCCGGTTGCTTCAAGAATATTATTAGCCATTTGTCCCCCGGCAGTGGCTAATGGAGAAAAGACTTTGTTTGATCCGGCTCTCAATATTTTTTTCTCAGAACTTACATCAGAGGAACGTGCAGTAATATATAGAGTTGGATTTAATTCCCTGGCGGTTAATACAAGAAAAAGATTATCAGGATCAGAATTAAGTAAGGCCAGCAGACCACGTGCTTTTTTAATATTGGCCTGGAGTAAAACATCTTCATTTGTGCAATTTCCTTGAAATCCCAATAAACCAGCATCTATTATATTAGCGTAGGCTTTGTCATCAGATTCAATAATTACAAATTCGACTTTTGCTTTTTTAAAGATTTCTATAGCTGCTGAACCAACCCTGCCATATCCGCAGATAATATAATGATTTTTTAATTTTGCTATTTTTTTTAACATTTTTTTCTTCTCCGAGAAACTTGACATTACTTTTTCGAGTAAATAGGCTGCAATAGTACTTGCTGCATATGCAATTGTTGCTAAACCTCCTAAAATCAGTATGCTGGTAAATATTCTTCCTAAAGATGATAACTCAAATATTTCGCCAAAACCTACTGTAGATATTGTAATTATTGTCATATATAATGAATCAATGATGGAAGCCTTTTCTATAATAACATAGCCGGTAGTTCCAATAATCAATATTGAAAATACTATAATTACGGCAATAATAACCTGTTTTAAATTTACCATTGAAAGATTCCTGTATTTTTAGTATTAGTTTTTACTAAAAAAATCCTTGCTTGTTAATTAGAGTTTGGTTGTTTTTTTACCTTTTTTTCATAAAGCAATTCACGAAATAGAACATATTTAATTAATTCATTAATATCAAAGGCTATTTGAATATCAGTCATATATTCAGGAACCTCAAAACCAAGGTCTTCTTTAATTTTCATTTTTCCATTTAGAGTGAATTGATCAAAAAAATTATGTTTTTTTAATGATTCCGGTGGGAAAAACTGAACACAAAATTTTCTTTGCATATCATGATACAAAAAAGGTACAGGAATAAATGCTTCACTACCACAAGATTCACAGATAAACTTGTTTATTTTTCCATCAAATAATTTTGATTTTTCCTCTAAATCGAATGATACATTTAGGGAACTCCAAATAGTAGTTTCCTGTTCATTTCCACATTTTGAACATTGAACTTTTTCCTGATTCTTAACTGACATAATTATTTCTCCACTATTTTTTTATCTCTTCTTCATACATTTTGTAATGTGTTTTAATCATGCCACAACTTTCATAAGTTTGCATAGCAATGCTGTTTTCTTCTTCAACATATAGACGAAAACCACATACATCAGGATTTTTTTGAGCCTTGCTTTTAACAAAGGCATAGAGTTTTTTATATATACCCTGTCTTCGAAATTCAGTCTTAATAAAAACACTTTGTATCCACCAGAATTCTCCGTTTCGCCAATCACTCCATTCTTTTGTCACCATTAATGATCCGGCAATCTGATTATTTTTTTCAGCAATTAAATAAAAACCATATTGTGAGTTTGATAAAATTTTTTTTACTCCGGCAGTTATGATATTTTTGGGAAGTTTTTTGTGTTCTGTCTCCATTGCCATTAAAATATTAAAGTTAGCTATTGTTTCTGCATCTTTTTTATATCCTAACCGAATTTTGATTTCATTCATCCATATAGCCTTGTTTTAAACTTATTCTATATTTTCAAATACTATTGAAATTATTAATTTTTGAATGTAAAAGTCAATTTTTTACATTGGCTAATTTTTTAAATATTATCTATTCATTTGATTAATTGTATTAAATTGACTTTGTTTTTAGTAGTAATATTTAATTTTTTATTAATGTCAATCTCCAAATTATAATATTGAATAAAAATTACTAAAATACAATAATACTCAATAATTGAACTTAAGCAGCTTTAATATTTTTTGATTGTGAAATATTTATCTCCCTGGTGGGAATTTTTTTCCTACTAATTTTTAATTAAAAAATTCAATTTTTGTATTTTATATTTTTAATATTATTAATCTGTTAAATTTCTAAGAGGTGAATAAAAAGATATGTATTTTTGAAATAAAAACATTAATAATTGGAATACTTTTTGACTTTAAGAAAATAGTATTCTGTTGTTTGATTAAAAAATGCTATTAATTATATTTAAAACTGGAAAGGAGTTCTTAATAAAATTGAAATGGAGAAAAAGTGAAAAGAAATAAACTTTCTTTAGATTTTAGAAAATTAGTAACAAATACTATCAGAACACTATCTGTTGATATGATTCAACAATCCAATTCAGGTCATCCCGGTCTTCCACTGGGAATGGCAGATATTGCTTTTGTCTTGTGGGATGAATATTTAAAACATTATCCTAAAGATCCAATGTGGAGTAATAGAGATCGGTTTATTTTATCTGCTGGCCATGGTTCAGCATTATTATATAGTATGTTGTTTTTATCTGGTTATGATATTTCCATAGATGATTTAAAATCATTTCGACAATGGGAATCGAAAACTCCAGGGCATCCGGAATATGGTTTAACTCCGGGAGTTGAAACTACAACCGGTCCACTGGGTCAGGGGTTTGCAACAGGTGTTGGTATGGCATTAGCTGCGAAAATGACAGCCGCAAAATATAATAAAGAAGGTTTTGAAATCTTTGGAACTCATAACATTTACAGTATTGTAAGTGACGGTGATTTAATGGAGGGGCTTAGTGCAGAAGCAGCTTCATTAGCCGGTCATTTAAAACTTGGTAATTTGATTTATTTGTATGATAATAATAAGATTACTATTGAAGGAAAAACTAGGCTGACTTTTACAGAAGACATTAAACAACGTTTTGAATCTTGTGGCTGGAGGACAATCACAATAAATGGGCATTCCGCTATTGGAATCACTACTGCTATAAATAAGGCTATAAAAGAATTTGATAGACCAACACTTATTATTTCCAGAACTCATATTGGCTTTGGTAGTCCAAATCAGCAGGGGACTGCCAAAATACATGGAACACCACTTGGGGATTATGAACTAAGAGAGACAAAACGGAGTTTGGGATGGCCAGAATCGGCAAAATTTTTCATTCCCCCGGAAGTAAAAGAATATTTTCGGAAAAAAATAGAGACTCAGCATAGGGAATATAAAGATTGGCAGGAACAATATAATTTATGGAAAACGAAATATCCAAAATTAGCTGAAGAAAGAGAAGAAAGTTTAAAGAAAAAATTACCGGAAAAATTTGAACAAAAGTTTTTAGATGTATTTATGAACCAACAAGATGATGCAACCAGAGTTAGTTCAGGAAAATTAATGCAAAAAATAGCATCTCTAATTCCGGGATTTTGTGGAGGAGCTGCAGATTTAGGCCCATCAACAAAGACAGTTTTAAAAGAATATGACTCTGTAAATACTGCAAAATATGATGGAAGGAATTTCCATTTTGGTATTCGTGAACATGCTATGGGAGCAATATTGAATGGTATTTCTTTATATGGCGGGTATATTCCTTTTGGATCAACTTTTTTTACTTTTTCTGATTATATGAAACCTTCTATGCGACTAGCTGCAATAATGGGGTTGCAAGTTATTTATCTATTTACACATGATAGTATATATGTCGGTGAAGATGGACCGACTCACCAGCCAATTGAACAACTGTCAATGTTGAGATCTATGCCAAACCTGACAATTATCAGACCTGCTAATAATCAGGAAGTCGTTTTTGCCTGGAAAACAGCTTTAGAAAAAAAAGATGGTCCATCGGCTTTATTACTTAGCAGGCAAAAAGTGTGTATCCCGGAAACTAATCAAAAAATTAAGCAGGAAGATATTAATCGCGGTGGATATATAGTATGGGAGAGTGAAGAAAAACCAAATGTCATCCTGGTGGCAACAGGTTCTGAGGTTGAAATGGCATTTAAATGTAAAAAGGTTCTCCAATCTTATGATTATCAGGTTCGAATTGTTTCAATGCCTTGTAAGGAAGTGTTTTTACAACAAGATATGGATTATCGTAATAGTGTTTTGTTAAGTCCGGGAAATATTAGTATAGTTGCTGTAATTGAAGCGAGTGCTCCATCAAACTGGCAGGATATTACAGACACACCTCTTAAAGTATTTGGGATTAATACTTTTGGTAAATCTGCTCCTGCAAATGTGCTGGCAGAAAAGTTTTTCACTCCACACAAAGTAGCACATGAAATTGATCGTTATTTTGGTAGGGTGGAGGACTGGTATAAACAGATAGAAAATGATGGATAGAGGGGAAATTATGTCGAATTTTTTTGAAGAAAGCAAAAAAGTATTGGAAAAGTTGGCTGTAAAAATTGCAGATAGAGCTGGAGAATTTACTAAAGATGCTGCTGTTAAGGCAGAAGAGGTTACCAAATTAGGTAAAGTAAAACTTGATCTTTTTCAATTGAAACGAGAAAAAGAAAAGGAATTTGAAACACTTGGAGAAAAGGTTTTTGACCTTATTCAGGATAGCAAGAAGAAAAAAATTAAAGAGGATAAGGATGTATTGAATTGTGTAGATAAAATATTAGAATTGAATACACAATTTGAAGAAAAAGAAAAAAAATACAACGAAATAAAAAAACAAAGTGCTGATAAAGGGAAAAATAAACAAGAAAGTAGCGATACAAAAAATTAAACTCAATTAATTTGATTAGGACGAGAAATCTTATGGAAAAACAAGGAAAGACCTATAAACCGGCATATGCAGATAATCCAATATTGCGTCGTTATTTTGAAGAAATAAGCGATATAAAACCGTTATTACCAAGTGAGGAAATTGAATTAGCCACAAAAGTAAGAAACGGGGATGTAGAAGCTTTGGACAAACTTCTTAAAGCAAATTTAAGATTTGTTGTATCTGTTGCAAAAAAATATCAGGGGCAAGGTTTATCACTTGAAGATCTGATCAATGAGGGAAATATTGGTTTAATTAAAGCAGCCAGAAGATTTGATGAAACCAGGGGATTTAAATTCATTTCTTACGCTGTTTGGTGGATCAGGCAGACTATTTTACAATCTATTGCTGAATATTCAAGGTTAATTCGCTTACCTTTAAATGTCGTTGGTAGTTTGAATAAAATTTCAAAAATGAAGTTGGAATTTGAAAAGGACTATGAACGGGAGCCAACAAGTGATGAAATGGAAGATTTACTTCATCATGAGCAAATTGATTTTAGTATGATTCAACATTTTAATGAAAGTACAAAAAGTATTGATGAGCCAATTGGTCGAAATGATGGCAGTACTCTACAGGATATTTTAGAAGGAGATGAAGAATTTCAACCAAATTGGGATATGAACGAAGAATCTTTTCATCATGAAATCGAAAATGTGCTCCAATCCCTAAACCCCAGAGAAGAATTAGTAATAAGGTTATATTTTGGAATTGGTAAAGATCTGCCATTGACTCTTGAAGAAATCGGAAACAGGCTTAATTTGACAAGGGAGAGAGTTCGGCAAATTAAAGAAAAAGCCCTGAGAAAACTAAGGCATGTTTCACGGGCTTTTGTTTTAAAGAGTTTTCTTGGATGATAAATAAAAAATAAAAAAACATTGACAATAAAAAAGGATTTCCTTAAAATTAGTTTAGAGATGAAATGAAGTTTAAGGGATATTTGTATTAAAATTTGAGGTGGTATAACTTGTTGTTTTTTTTTAAAAAAAGAGGGAAAGTAAGAACCTTGGTGTTAAGTAGAAAAAAGGTTTTTTTGTATTTATCTTCTTTTTTTTGTATTTCTGTATTGTTAATTATTGCAGGGATTTATTATTTTTCTGATTTTGTTTATCAATCAAAATTAGCAAAAATGAAAAATGATAATACTCAATTAGTCAGTACAATTTATAATATGCAAACCCGAATGAAATCAATGGAATCAGAGGTGAAAGTGCTTATGGAAAAAGATAAAGCATTACGAACCTATGTTGACATTCCTGAAATTGATAAGGATATTAGAAAGCTTGGTATTGGTGGTAAAATTGTAAACAGAACTACAGAACTAAATAAATTATTGCCAGGGGATACAATAAAAATATCCGGGTTAATCAAAGACCTTGATAAATTGGCAAGAGAAATTAAACTGGAATTAAGTAGTTATAACTCAATTTATGAAGCGGCACAGCATCATTCTGAACAAATTCAATGTACACCATCTATCCGTCCGGTTAGAAAAGGATATATAACTGACGGTTTTGGTTATCGAAAAGATCCTTTTACCTATAGAAAGAAATTTCATTATGGAGTGGATATCTCTTGTCCAACAGGTACAAATGTTTATGTAACCGCAAATGGAGTTGTAAGTAATACCAATGTTAGCAGAAGTTCCGGTAAATATTTGTTAATTGATCACGGATTTGGTTATTCTACATTTTACGGACATCTTTCACGTATTATTGTTAAGCATGGTGAAGTTGTGAAAAGAGGGCAAAAAATAGGGGAGGTTGGAAGTACCGGAAGAAGTACTGCACCTCATTTGCATTATGAAGTAAGGCAATTTTCTATTAAAAAGGATCCATTAGAATACTTTTTTACTCCCTTTGCTGTTCAGTAAGGTAATATTTCATAAAAATATAATAATTATACAATTTTGCTTTAAAAATTGTATTTTTTTATATAATTTTATAAAGGAAAAATGATAATAAAAAAATACTATATTGAAACCTATGGTTGTCAGATGAATGAAGCTGATTCAGAATTAATCGGTAGTATTCTGGATGCACAGGCTATTCAAAAAACTAAGGATGTTACAGAGGCTGACCTAATTATCATTAATACTTGTTCCGTTCGAGATAATGCAGAAAAACGAGCTTTGTCAAAATTATTGCAGTATAAGCACTTAAAAAAGAAAAACCCAAAATTATTATTTGCTCTTGTAGGTTGTGTTGCTCAAAGAGGGAAAATTCGTTTAATTGAGGAAAATGATTTTATAGATATTTTACTTGGTCCGGATTCATATAGAAAATTTCCGGAAATACTAAATGAGGATTTTAATTCTTTATATGACACAGAACTATCAAAAACAGAATTATATACCGGTATTGAACCGCAGAGAGAATCAGGTTTAAACGCCTGGATTTCTATAATGCGGGGATGTGATAAATTCTGTACCTATTGTATAGTACCTTATACCCGAGGTCGTGAACGAAGTCGTTCAATGGAAAGTATTATTCATGAAGCAGAACAGGCTGTGGCAGATGGGAAAATTGAAATAACTCTTTTAGGTCAAAATGTAAATTCGTATTGCTTTAAAGATAATAAATTTCCGGATTTATTACGATCTGTTTCCGAAATTAAGGGGCTAAAGCGAATTAGATTTACTTCGCCTCATCCAAAAGATATTTCTGACAATATGCTTAAGGTAATGAAAGAAAGAGACAATATTTGTAAAAATATTCATTTACCATTACAATCAGGTTCATCTAAAGTGCTGAAAAAAATGAATCGTTCCTATGACCAGTCATATTATTTGAAACTTGTTGAAAAGATTAGAAAATTTGTCCCGAATATGGCAATTACAACAGATATAATCGTAGGATTTCCCAGAGAAGAAGAAGAAGATTTTCAGGAAACACTTAATGTTATGGAAAAGGTGAAATTTGATAGTGCCTTTATGTTTAAATATTCTCCCCGACCAGGAACTAAAGCTGCTAAAATGGAAGATGATGTGTCAGAAGAAAATAAATCTTTGCGGTTACAGCGCGTTATTGATCTTCAGAAAAAACATACGCTTGAAAAAAATAAATCTATTGTAGGTTCTATTCAGGAAATATTAATTGAAGGAAATAGTAAGAAAAATTCTTCCGAAAAAATTGGTAGGACAGATTCAAATAAAATAGTAATTTTAAAAAAAGGAAATGCTTCTAATGGTGAATTCGTGAAAGTAAGAATTCTCAGTGCTCATGGAGTATCACTTTTTGCAGAAACAAAATAAATTTAGGGAGGAATTATGAAAATTGTAAAAATTCTTGCATTCTCGCTGGTTATTGTTTTATTGCTAATATTTGTAATTCAAAATGTTGGACAACAGATTACACTGAAATTTTTTAGTGAATCCAAAATAGTAACAACAGAAATGATTATTGTTGTTTTGCTATCATTAATTTTAGGTGTCATAATTGGAGTTTTAATTTCAGGAATGCAATTATTAACAATGAAAAGAACATTAAATGCTGTTAATACGGAATATACAAAATTGAAAGATGAAGTTGATTATCTCCGCAATAAAGATATTGAAAATCTTGAAGATAATAAATAACTATAGGATATAAGATGAGTTTTTTTGAAATTTTATTACCCGTTTTTTTAATTATTACAATTTCTTTGGTTTTATATTATTTAACCCGGAAAAAACATAGCAATAAAAATAATAATGCAAATGAATATACTAAAGCCTTGAATTTTATGATAAATGGTGATATTGAAGAGGCTATAAAAACATTTACAGAATATGTAAAAGAAAATACTGAAAATATTGATGCATATATAAAACTAGGGGTTCTTTACCGTAGAACTGATAGAGCCGATAGAGCAGCAAAAATTCATGAAAGTTTGTTACATCGGCAGGGAATTAATTTTGACCAAAAGTTGCTCATTTTAAGAAATCTTACTGAAGATTATATTGAAGATAAGAAAAAGAATGAAGCCCTTACAATAGCAAAAAGTATTCTTGAAATAGATAAGAAAAATAGATGGGCTCTGGAAATTATTTATAATTTGAATAAAGAATTACATAATTGGGATGAGGCTGCAGAATATTTAAAAAAATTACAAAATTTATCAAAAATAAAAGACCCTCGGCAATTAGCTTTGCTTCAGGTTCAAAAAGGATTGCAAAAATATGAAAAAGGTGAATATCACGAAGCTCGTCTGATTTTTCGTAAAGCAATAAAAATAGATTCATTTTGTGAGACCCCGTATTATTATATTGCAGAATCTTATAGAAGAGATGGCAGGAATGAAGATGCAGTAAAATGGTGGAAAAAATTTACTGAAGCCGCCCCTGAAAAAGGATATTTAATTTTTGAGACTTTGAAAAAAGTACTTTTCCAACTTGGAAAATTTAGTGATATCAAAATATTTTATGATGATATTTTAAAAAAAATCCCAACAGATGTTCATACTATTATTGCTTTATCTGATTTTTATGAAAATAAAGGTGAACTTGAACAAGCAATGTTTTTATTAGAGGAATTAGTTGAAAAAAATCCTAATTCCAGATTAGCGGTAATAGCTTTAAGTAGAATTTTAATTTTAAACAAAAAAGATATTAAAGCAGATGAATTATTACGTGATTTAAGGAAAAAAATTGACGATAGCCAGGTCTTTATTTGTTCAGATTGTAATAATGAAACTCGAGATATACATTGGATTTGTCCTGTTTGTGGGCATAATGATACTTATTTTGATTAATTATGTTTAAGATTCTCATATATAGCATTTTTATTTTTCCAGGATTTTTATTTTCTCAGAATTTGGGTACCCTTTATAATTTTATTGAAAAGGGTGATTTGGAGACGGTAAGAAAATTAATTCCAGGTTTACAAAAAAAATATCCCAACGAAGTTTCGGTGTTATATTTGTCAGCAATTGTTGAGGATGATGGCGAAAAAGCATTACTGATTTATAAAGATGTGCTTAGTCAATTTCCCAATAGTTCCTATGCTGATAATGCTTTGATGAAAATCATTGAATACCTTTACATTAAAGGACTTTATCAAAAAACAATAAAATATTCCAGGACTTTAACCAGGAAATATCCGGCATCTGAAGTTCTTGGAGATTGTGTCAACTTGATGCTTTGTAGCTATAGTGTTATGAATAAAAGAGATTCTGTTGATTATTATTATGGATATTTCTTAGAAATGTATCCGGACTTACAATTGCAATTTAATGATTATAAATATTCATCTCAGTTTGTAGTTGAAAAGTATAATAAAGAAGTGAAAAAGGAAACTTCAAATCAATTTCAAAAACCAGAAAATAAACCTAAAACACCGGTTAAAGTTTTTCCTGCCAAGCCACGTTTTTCAATTCAGGTCGGAGCATATGGGACAACAACAAACGCTTATTTTTTAAAGAATAAATTAGAGGCAAAAGGGTATGATGTTTTTATTGAAAAAATAAGACCCAGAAAAAAAACATTGCTTGCGGTCAGAGTTGGGAGTTTTAGCAATAAAGATGAAGCAACAAAATTTGCCAAAGAATTTAAAAGAAAAGAAAAATTAAATTATATAGTAGTTGAAAATTGACAATGGGAATGAATGCGACCCCGGTGGGCGCCACGGTCTTCAAAATCGCTGTCTCCGAAAATTTCGGGGAGCTGGGTTCGACTCCCAGACGTTCCCGCTAATATTTTAGATATTTGATTAGTATAATTGAAACAATAAAGATAAATTTAATATATATAAAAGAGCGAATAATTTATATTATTTATTGAAAAACAGTATGTTATGAGTTTGATCGCAGGATTATGAAGAAAAAAAAGTTTTTTATTATAGATGGATCTGCAATTGCTTACAGATCATATTTTGGGATGATCAGAAATAGGCTGACTACTTCTACAGGAAAACCTACCGGAGCGGTTTATGCCTTCATTAATTCTCTCAAAGCCTTGATTGATAATGAAAAACCTGATTATATTGGGATGGTGTTTGATGCTCCGGAGAAAACTTTTCGGCACAAATTATATCCTGATTATAAGGCCACAAGGGAATCTATGCCTGATGATCTTGTTGAACAAATGCCTCTCATGTTTGAAATTACCAAAGCAATGAATATCCCGGTAGTTATTAAACCCGGGTATGAAGCTGATGATGTAATAGCAACTTTCGCCAAAAGGGGCAAAAACAGCAATTTACAAATTTATATAGTAACTGGTGATAAGGATTTTATGCAATTGCTGGAAGATGATGTCTTTATGTTTAAACCTGGCAGCGGAAAAAAACAGACAGAGATATTTACTGCTAAAAATGTAGTTGAAAAATGGGGAATTAAACCGACTCAGGTTGTTGATTATTTAGCATTAATTGGAGACAGTTCTGATAATGTTCCCGGAGTAAAAGGTATTGGCCCGGCAAAAGCAAGGCCTATGTTACAACAATATAAAGATTTAGATGGAATCTATAATCATCTTGATGAAATAGGCAATCCCAGGATTATCAATCTACTTAGAGAGGGTAAAGCGGCAGCCAAACTTTCTAAAGAATTAGTCACAATCGATCGGAATGTTCCAGTCGAATTAAATATTGATGATTTTAAAAAAGAAGAATTTAATAAAGAAAAATTATTTTCTTTATTTGACGAACTTGAATTTTATTCCTTAAAAAAAATATTTGCTTCACAAGCGGTTGAAGAAAGACCGGAAAAAAAATATACAATTATCAGAACTCGATCAGGAATCAAAGATCTATTAAAAACAATATCAAAAACAAAATTACTTTCAGTAGATCTGGAAACAACTTCAGTCAGACCTATGGAAGCAAAAATAGTTGGTATATCACTGAGTTGGCAACCTCATTCAGGAATTTATATTCCACTTCAATTTCCGGGGAAACAGCAACAACTATTTTCTGAGAATGATAACCTGGAATTTCTAAATCTCCTAAAACCGGTTTTAGAGAATAAAAACATTCCAAAATGTGGCCAAAACATTAAATATGATATGCTAATTCTACGAAGATATGGTATTGAACTAAAAGGTGTAGTATTTGATACAATGGTAGCGAGTTACATCATACAACCTGACTCTCATGCTTACAAATTAGATAAATTAAGCCAACAATATCTCCATTACACAATGCAGCCCATAGAGGAGTTAATAGGAAAAGGGAAAAATCAAATTACCATGGATCAGGTTGATGTTGATAAGGTTGGTTTTTATGCAGCAGAAGATGCTGATATAGCTCTGGAACTCGTACCGATCCTAAAGAATAAATTAAAAGAAGATAATACTTTAAAGATTTTTGAAGAAATTGATATGCCGCTTATTCCGGTTCTTTTACAAATGGAACAAAACGGTGTTTTTGTTGATGTAGATATGCTTAAATCAATGTCAACAGAACTTGATATTAAAATTAATGAACTTTCAGAACAGATTTATTTTGAATCTGGAGTTAAATTTAATATAAAATCACCGAAGCAACTTGGCGGAGTACTCTTTGATAATTTAGAATTACCAAGTGGGAAAAAACGTTCCACAGCTGTAGATATCCTGGAAAAACTACAGGAATTCCATCCTGTACCCGGATTAGTTTTAGAATATCGAAAGTTAGTGAAATTACAAAATACTTATCTTGATGCATTACCGGAATTGGTTAATAAAACAACCGGTCGTATTCATGGTTCCTTTAACCAAACTATTGCTGCGACCGGGCGCTTGAGCAGTAGTGATCCGAACTTTCAAAATATTCCAATAAGAACGGAACTCGGTAGAAAAATCAGGAAGGCATTTATACCTCAGAATACAGGTTGGAAAATTATGGCTGCAGATTATTCTCAAATAGAATTGCGAATAATGGCACAACTTTCTAAAGACCAGGAGTTAATGAATGCTTTTATTGAAGGCGTTGATATTCATACCAGGACTGCCGCATTGGTTCACGGGGTAGAAGAGAATGATGTTACCAAGGATATGAGGCGAGTTGCAAAAGTAGTTAATTTTGGAATTATGTATGGAGCCGGACCTTATAGAATTTCCGGTGAATTAAAAATTTCGATGTCTAAAGCAAAACAGTTGATTGATCAATATTTTTTGACCTATCCTGGAATCAATCGATATATAACCATGACATTGCAAAAGGCCTATGATACAGAATTTGTCAAAACTCTGTCTGGTCGTTTAAGATATGTATATGATTTAAATAATAAAAATAAGAATATAAGGGACGCTGCTGAAAGAGCTGCTATTAATATGCCTATTCAAGGCACTGCTGCTGATATGATTAAAATCGCGATGTGCAGGATTCATGAAAAAATGCTGGAAAAGCAAATGAAAGCCCTGCTAATTCTTCAGGTGCATGATGAGTTAGTTTTTGAAGTGCCTGATGATGAAGTGGGTATTTTAAAAAATTTAGTAGTAGAAGAAATGGAAAATGCATTAAAGTTGGACGTTCCTATAAAAGTAGATGTTGGAATTTCAAATTCATGGTATGAGGCGCATTAGTGGAAGCATCAATCGCATTAAAAAATGTAAGTAAGCACTTTAAGAAAAAATATGTTTTAAGTAATCTTACTTTTGGGATCGAAAAAGGGTCTACCTTTGCAATAATTGGTCGAAATGGAGCTGGTAAATCAACATTTTTGAGGATTTTATCTACTTTATTAAAGGCAGATGAAGGCATTCTTTATATTAATGGAAATGATATGTCAAAAAGTCTTAAAGATGTAAACAAGGTTATTGGATATCTTCCTGACCACGATATTCATGATCCCTGGTTGACCGGACTTGAAAATCTTAAAATCAGAGCAAATTATCTTGGTATTAGTGAATCGGAATTTGATTCAATTACCAAACCTCTGATTGAAGAATTTGAAATGGAAGATAGTATCAATAATTATCCGGTTACTTATTCCAGAGGAATAAAAAGACGTTTAGATATTATCCAGACCTTAATGGGTGATTCTGAGATTATTATTTTAGACGAGCCATTATTGGGGCTTGACTATTCTATACGTACTGTTTTGTGTAAATATTTATTGAGGCAAAAAGGTAAAAAAACAGTCGTGATCGCCTCAAATGAGTTTACAGAAATACAGACAATGGCAGACCGTTGGATTGTTTTACATGATGGCGGAATTCGTTTTGATGGTACTTTGGAAAAAATGTTAACCCATGTAAAAATGCCGTTTATTGGAAATTTGGAAATAAAGAAAGATGGGGAAGAATTGGATAATATTTTGGCGAATGCTAAAAATATTAAAGAAGTTCGTGATTTCGGAAATTTTGTCCAGATTGTTACCAATGATTTTGAAGATTTTTATAAAATAACACGAAAAATCAAAGAAGAAAATATAACATCTATTTCCGGGAATTCCAGCAATATAGAGGAGTTTTTAAATTTATTACTTTCTGATGAAGGGTTTTAAGAATGGATAGGTTCTGGTCAATTATAATTACTTCAATAAAATTTCGAATGCGCAAAATTATTGTAGAATTATTATTTAATATTATTTTTACGATTTTAATGTGGTTAGGAATATTTCTTAGCTTGGATAAAATTTTTCCAAATACAAATTTTATCCAAGCCAGAAATTTTTTATTCCCAGGGATTATTGCTTTTTATTCGATTATGATTAGTTTTGCTCTCACTTCTGTCCATATACGAAAAATCACTCAACTAACCGGTTTAATGGATCAATGCAGATCTACCGGGTTTGCACTATGGCAAATTTATTTGGCAAAATCCACTTCAATGATTATCAGAATTATGATTCATATCATTATTTCAAGCATTGTTTTGCTTATCCTGGTTGGCGGAGGATTTAGTATTTTATACATTCTTCTATTTTGGATCTATCTTGGATTCGGAATTTTTTTCCTTATTCAGATTGGATTTGTTGCCGGGATTTATATTGCAGATCAGGAAATATGTTTACTTCTCATTTTATCTTTAATTCTTCCATTAACAATAGTTTCCGGTAGTTTTTTCTCAATAGATTTTTTTCATCCTGTGATTACAAAAATTCTTTATTATTTTCCAACTACTGTGATAATTAGTGGTGCTCGGAATTTACTTGTCAATCATAGTTTTGACTTATTTCATTCATTATATATTTTAGGACTTGATATTACCTGTTATTTTCTCTGTTATTGGGTAGTAAAAAGGAAATTATTACAATGAAGGCATATTTAGCCGGTGCTATTGAGCATGCCCCTGATAAAGGGAAGGCCTGGCGTGATGATATTTCACGATTTCTTGAAGAAAGTTTGGGACATGAATATTACAATCCATTAATAGAAGAACGAAAATATTTAACAGATGATGAGAGTCTTGCCTTTAGAGGATTAAAATACAATAATATATCTGAATATAAAAAAATAGTTAGAAAACTGATTACTGGAGATATTAGGGCAATTGATAATGATATCCAATATATTATTTGCTTATGGGATCAATATGCTGAAAATGGTGGTGGAACCTATGGTGAACTCACTTTGGCATTCAGAAATAATATTCCTGTTTATATGGTGACGCCAAAGGTTTTATCTGAAATTAGTGGCTGGATACTTGGTTGCACTTCGGAAATCTTTAATAATTTTAAAGACTTAAAGTGTTTTTTAAATGAAAAATTTAAAAAGTGATTTTTCGGTAGTAATTAAATTTTATTATAACAAATATAACAAAATACATATAAATATTAGTGAGAAAATATTTTTTCATCAAAGAATTTTGGGAATTGGTAAAATTATAATAATATTTAATGATAAATTGATATAATGATAATATGATTTAATGACAGAATGATTTATTTTTTGAGTGAAATCATTTTCAATTACTATAAGTTGAGTCTAAAAGGAGTAATTCTATGAAAAATATTACAGTTCTTGGTGCTGGAATGGTTGGCAGAGCAATTATTGTTGATTTAGCTTCCAATTATAACGTGACAGCAGCTGACATTAATCCTAAATCAATTGAATTGATTCCGAAAGAATTTGGTGTTAAGGGATTAGTAAAAGACCTTGGTAAAAAAGAAAATATTCGTAACCTGGTGAAAGATGCTGATTTAGTTGTGAATGCTGTGCCAGGATTTATGGGCTTTGAAACATTAAAAACTATTATTGAATGCAAAAAAAATGTTATTGATATAGCTTTTTTCCCTGAAGATCCATTTGAATTGAATAAACTGGCAATAGAAAACAATGTAACTGCTATTGTTGATTGTGGCGTTGCTCCAGGGATGTGTAATGTGATTTTAGGTTATTTTTCAGGGAAAATGAAAGTAGAATCCTATGAATGTTTTGTCGGTGGTTTGCCATTTACAAGAGGTTGGCCATATCAATATAAAGCGCCCTTTTCACCAATTGATGTGATAGAAGAATATACCCGTCCGGCAAGAATAATGAGAAATGGTAAAATAATCACCAAAGATGCTCTTACAGAACCGGAATTCATTGAAGTAGAAAATATAGGTACTTTGGAGGCTTTTAATACTGACGGACTCAGGTCTTTACTTTATACTATGGATGTTCCGAATATGTTGGAAAAAACAATGCGTTATCCCGGACATAGAGAAATTATGCATATCTTGCGTGAAACCGGTTTTCTTAATGAAGAGCCTATTGATATAAACGGAACAATGATTAAGCCTATTGATATGACTACAAAATTATTATTTCCCAAATGGCTACTTGGACAGGAAGAGCGTGAATTTACAGTAATGCAAGTCAATGTTGTTGGTGAAGAGAATGGAAAATTAAAAAAATATTCCTATAAACTTTTTGATATTTTTCACGAAAAAACAAAAACCTCTTCAATGGCAAGAACTACCGGATATGCCTGTACAGCAGCTGTAGAACTTTTTATGAATAACGACTTTTCAAGAAAGGGAATTTGTCCTCCGGAATTTATTGGTATGGAAGATGGATGCCTGGATAAAATGTTAGCATATCAGAAAGATAGAGATATTATTTATGAGTTACATGAATTAACGGATTGAGCGACTGAAAGATCTGGAATCAAAGTGAAATAGGATTTTAAAATACTTTAGGTTTTCAAAATATCTATTATTACATTATTTTAATTATATGGAGGAAAACATGATAGATGTAAAAACAAACAAAAAATCAGTTGCAGGAATAATATTGATATTAATTGGGATTCTACTTTTCTTAAGTCAGCACATAGATAATTTTCATGATTTTTTCTCACTCTTATTGATAGGTTCTGTTTTTCTTTTCCTGTATTTTACCAGAAAAAAAATTGGTTTTTTGATTCCTGGCTGTATTTTAATTGGTCTTGGCTTAGGGCAACTTCTTGACAATTCATTAAATTGGATTGGAGATATGGATGCTATTGGATTGGGTTTTGGATTTTTGTTGATTTATTTAATAACTAATATTTGGGAAAAGCAGTCATATTGGTGGCCATTAATTCCAGGTGTTTTCCTCATAACGGTTGGGTTTTCTGATGGATCATCCTTTTTAGTAAAAAGTTGGCCATTAATCCTGGTTGTGATTGGATTGATAATAATATATAAAGAATTCAAAAATTCCGCAGAATCAAAAACAAAGGATTTTACCAAAAAGGATCAGACCTGACATTTCACCTAAAATAGTATCTAGGTTTTTGATTTAACTGAGTTTTTAGGAAGATTGATCTAAAATTTTTTTATTATTCAGGAATCTTTATTTTTATTTTACTAATCAGACTATCATTGTGGTCATATTGCTCAACAGTCTGAATTGAATCAGTAGGAGAAAAATCGAAAACAAAATATTCCAGCAAGATTTGATTGAGACCTTTGAACCATGTTTCACGATTTAAATTTCCTGCAGTGTCATATTCATAATAAACACTTCCAATTTCATTTCCCTGCGCAGAAAATATTTTATGATTTAATGAATTACCCGATGTATCGTAAGTAGTAATAGTATAATAATCTTTATCAAATAATTTCCATGACTGCCCTGTAATTTTTTTAACTAATTCCTTCTGAATTTTAGTCGGATAATAAGTAGTTTTAGAAATTAGATGTTCAGATTTATCATAGGTTTTAGTTTGCAAAAGGCTACCTGTTTTATTGTACTCAAAGGTTTTTTTTTCGATTAACATTCCCTTTGAATCTATTTTTAATAGTGAATTTAATTGCTTTGAGGTATATATAGCTTTATAAAATGATTTTTTGTTGATCCTGTTGAAATCCACATAATTATCTTGAATAAAATCATTATAAGATAGAAAATATTTAGTTAGCTTATTTTGAGCAAACAGAAAATTGGTGATTAATAATAGACCTGTAAATATCAGAAGAGATTTAATATTTTTGTTACAGTTTTTCATAAATTATTTAATTTCTTGCCATCTTCCGTCAGTTTTTGGAATAAGTGGTGTATTGTCTTTTATATAATCTATTAAAGCTTGGCGGATCATAATGCCAGTATAATTAATATTTTTTGATTCTACATCCAAAAGTCGATCATAGCCTGAATTTCCTTCAGCAAGGTAATCGGATACTGCGAGTTTATAAAGTTTGCTGTCATCAACCGGCTTGCCATTAATATAAAATTCTTTAATCCTTTGCCCGTTTGCTTTGGTTCGGTCAATAACAAGTTTACAGCCGGAGCATGCCATACCATGACTGGAACCTGAAACTCTGTCCTCAATTAGGTTACGGAGAAATTTCCCGGTAACTTTCATAATGACAATTCTGTTACCAAAAGGCATAATACTAAAAATTTTACGTGGAGTAATTGGACCGGAACTGATATCTGACCGGATACCTCCAAAATTAGTAAATGCAATATCAGCTTGTGATTGAATTCTTGTTGCATCGATGACCAGGTTACCCATTGGCGATTCACCTGAGCTGCTTCGTGCAAATCTGGCAACAGCAGTTCCAATTACATCATCAAAGCCAATTTCAGATTTCTTGACCCAGTTGTTAATAATTCTATGTGCTGTAGAATCAAGACGAAATTCATCTTCAAAAAGAGTTAACAGAGCACCATCATCTGAAACAAAATCATAACCTGCCAGAGTACCGGTTTTTCTATGGATATAGAAATTTACATGTCCCAAATTGCTACCATTTGCGTAGTTTTGAAATATCAGAGTATGGGTTTTGGGTTCTTCCCAGGGTTTATTAAAACCCTTATGAACATGACCGGAAAACATTACATCAATTCCTGGAACCGCATGTGCAATTTCCTGAGATGTGACTCCAGTTCCGGAAAAATCATCTCCAGCGGATTCTTTTTCTAATAATTCTGCATAACCCTCTTCCGGATAATAAGGAATCCAGGTATGATTAACAGCTATAATAAAATTTATCCCCATATCCTGTAATTTTTTTATATTTGTTTTTAAGGAAGGAACTTCCGGACGAAATTCAATATCTTCTACATGTTTCGGGAAACTCATATCCGGAGTCACGGAAGTGCAAACTCCGACAATACCAATTTTGATTCCTTCAATTTCTTTAATGATATAGGATTTGGCAAATTCAACGATTTTTCCGGTTGATTTTCTAAAAAGATTTGCTCCAAGAAATGGAAAATTCGCTTGCTGTGACAGTCCATTAAGATTTTGCCATCCCATATCAAAATCATGGTTCCCAATTGCCATGACATCATATTGTGCCAGATTCATAAAATCTATTACCGCTTTGCCTTTGGTTAATGTTCCTACAGGTGTGCCCTGGAAAATATCACCGGCATCAAGTAGCAGGAATCCCCAATTGTTTTCATTAGCGGATTGACGGATTTTTTTTACATAATTAATTACAGCCGGGCCATTTCCTAACATTGGTGGAAAATCAGGGTTAATAAATCCGGCTTCTGTTCGAGCGATTCCACCGTGCATATCATTAGTAAAAAGTACTATGATTTTCAGGAAATCTTCTTCAGGGAATTTAACTTCTTTTTGTGCAAATAGCATAAAAGGAAGGCAAGTGAAAACGAGTGTTGTTAATAGTATTTTCTTCATATTATTCAAATGTATAGGTTAAATTAATTTTTCCTGTCAACAGGTTTTCCCGAACAGTATCATAGGCTAATCTCTTTTCAGCCTCAATAATAAAGAGATCGTCATATTGATAGACACTTTTTGTAAATGCTCCCGACAAATCAAAACTTATATCGCCGATTTTATAACAGGTTCCAAAGGTAAACCAATTACGTGTCAAATCACTATTAATCGGGCTGGGATCATGAAAAAAACCTAATCGAACCGGAAATCCGGAAAATAGATTATGCTCAATGCCTATTTTGGTTTTAATTATATTGTTAAAATCAAATTTAACTTCACTATTAAAAGTTTGTCCTTCCATATTCTTACCTCTGTTGGAAATTGAAAAATCCTCCCAGTTTTCATAAACAAAATCAACGAAAATTGTGGTTGGAATAATATTTTGAGGACGGTAGGAAAAACCAAATTGAATGCTTTCACGGTAATTATATTCTGAATCAGTTATTAAATTTAGTTCATCATTTTGCATTACAGGTAAAGTTTCTGTGGAATCATAAGAAAAAATGAAATGAGAATTTTTGTAATTAATTTTGTAGGGTGAGCGATAGGAAATGGAAAACGCTAATTGGGGAGTTAGGTCATATTTTGTACCAAGATTAAAGACAGTAGAATGGTCAGTATCAACATCACCTCCAAAAGAGATAGTTGTATCAGATGCAAGTTTTTCACTTTCCCTGATTACTTCTATTTCATACATGTCCTTGATCGTAGAACCTGACACGAGATTAATTGAACCTCCAACAGACAAATTGTCGAGAATATGGAAGGCAGCACCAACAGAATAATTGTAGAGTTTACCCTGGTTTTTTAACCTGTTATAACCTACTAAAGGATCTCGGTTGTATTCACCGAAAACTGAGCCTCGGACTTCTTCTTCATATTCAAAATCAAAACTATGAAAAGGGGAAAAACTAACTCCCAAATCTAAATTAGCGAGAGGTTTTACAATTACTCCAAAATCATAATCATAATACATATTTTGATTTACAACATAGGTATTATCTGCCAGAAAATCATCAAAACTATCTTGAACCGGAAAAGAGCGGCTTTCCTTGATATTTTTACCGGTAAGTGACATGTTAAGTTTTATCCAACCCTGATCCAGGTTTAATAAAGCCGGATTGTTTTGTAAAGCGCTAATACTGTTTGCTGCTCCCCAACTGGTAAATCCCAAAGCCATTTGCCGTGAAGAAGAGTTGTCGGTTTCAGAAATAGTCAAAGGGCTGAAAAAACTCTGGGCAAGGAGAGTTGCAGTCCACAAAAATGATATAAAAAGGAATAGCAATTTTATAGAGCTGCTTGTTGATTTATTGGTCTTGAAAGTAATTTTCATTTTTTATATTTTTCCTCTTTTAATTTTATCATGTTAATTAAAATCTATAGTCAATTTGCAATCTGAAATCCGAATATGATTTTCTATAATAGATTTCATCAATAAAAGGATTTGTTTCGCCTGCACCAATATTATTATATCCTCCAATTACATTTGTAACAGGTTCATGCAAATCAAAAGTATATTTAAAACGAACTGAAAGATCACTGGATAACCTGGTAAAAATAGTCAACCATCCGTGAAAGGCCTGGCTGCTTGTATTAAAAATTCTAAAATCAGTGTCCTCAAAATTCCAAAGAAATCCTTTATAAGTCATCATTGAACCCATGAATTTAATTCGTTCGTTCATATTATGAGTAATTGTAATACCCAAAGCCTGGCTGGGCATTCCGGCATTCCCAACATAAGAATCTTCTCCGGTTTCTGCATTTTTGATAAGGCGTGAGCGAGGAGTGAATTCTGTAAATCCAAGACTATACAAAATCCTGATCTGGTTAAATCTTGACATCCGCATAATTGCTTCCAGTCTTGTTTCATTTGATTGATAGGAAACAGGACTCAAGGTATTGGTTTTATCCCGGTGTTGCCATTTTTGACGAATTCTAAAGCGATATTTAAACAATGGCCTGTATTCAAGCCTAAGAACTAACCTGTTGTATTGAGCTTTGTCTGCGACCCGCTGCCAGATATCCTGTTCTATATTTGCTACGAGTGTACGGTGGATTTGATATCTGCTTGAATAATATATCCCTTTTTCTGCTTGTGGCTGGGCAGAAGCAGAGTAAAGGTAAGCTAAAGCCGGATCTTTCAGGTAAAAAATATCTTCATAAACTGAACCCTTGAAACGTGAATAATTACTGAAAGAGCGTTGATAAGGATTATCATATTCAAGATCATAATCACGATAAAGTAAAAGAAAATTAAAATTATCAAACTGCATATACCCTGAAAGTACCAGAGCTTTTGGATCATCTTGTCTTTTAAAAAATTCACCATCCTTGTCAAGTTGTGAATATTCACCCTGGAAGCTGACGTTATTTATAACAGACATAAATTCCAGTCCATAAACACGGCGATATGATTCGGCTTTACTCCAAATCGAAGAAGAGGATGATCTATAAGCAGCGGCTATTTCAGAATCGGCTGAATTTCCAATATGGGTCAGATATTTTCCTTGTCCTGAACTGTTCAGAATTGATTCTTTTATTTGTAAATCCATTTTCCGATTATACATGCTTTGATAGATGGTAGCACCGACATAAGTTCCTGGAAATATTGAATATTTTACATTTCCACCTATCATCATTTCTTTCAAGGAATTGATCATGTTGTTATCGACAAGGCTGTCAAGGCCGTAATTCATTCTGGGAAACATTGTTATCATAGAAGAAAAACTGGAGTCAGAATTAATGATAGCATCACGATTTGTGAGTGAAAAAAGTCCGGTTCCGATAAATTTTCCAAATTGAGTTTCAAAAGCTGCGCCCTGAAAACCTGCCTGGGTTGTTCTCGAAATATTTCCGGTAATTCCTACAACTCGTTTTTTCCAGCCGAATCCACTTTTACGTGGCAGGAAAAAATCGGTTGCGTCCATTGTTATTCCCTGGCCAAAAGAGGCTACATAATTACCGAGTATAATTTTATTGAATTTTAATGGACCCAGATTTTTTTTATTAATTTCGACAAAAGCTTTAATGTTTAAATTTTGTTGTTTTTCACCATTATTATCATAATAAATATTATTTTCCCCGAGATTACGTAATTGTGAAACCTGAAAGTGAATATCATTTCCAATTTTCAGGCGAAATTTATTGAATGCATCGAGAGGATAATTATGGGCAATAAACTTGGAAAATGAACTCGCATCGTCGCTTGGTGTCTGGCTTAGAGTGATGTTTTTATAAACTGATGAAAAATTCCCACTAATTCCGGCTTCCTTTTCATCATCTGTATATTTTATAAAGTCCTCAAGATTTGTAAAACCAAAATGGGAAAGGTTTTCAGTATTTCGCAGATCGCGGCGACTTTTTATAGGTGTACTTTGAATTTTTTTGATTACTGCTAAAGCATCTATAGGAGATACACCGGAAAAGTTTATTAATTCAAAAAAGCCAAGATTGTTTACATTTACCGGATTTGCCAAAAGATCCATCC
This sequence comes from Fidelibacterota bacterium, assembly GCA_029939575.1. GTDB lineage: Bacteria > Fidelibacterota > UBA2242 > UBA2242 > JAOZSR01 > JAOZSR01. Next base: position 19,685 of record JAOZSR010000015.1, on the reverse strand, counting down.
AGCGGGAAACAAAATTTTCGCTGGCACCTTCACTGGACATCCAGCGTTCAAGTTTGTAGTAATTATCTTCAACACGGCGGTCGCTTTCGGCTAATAGTTCCGGACTGATTTTCACAAGAGCTTTTATTTCCAGGAAAGTTTGATAATCAATTCCTTCTACTTTTAGTAAATCGTAAACACTTTCAAAAGGGCCGATGTAAATGAGCCAATTATTTAGGGCTTCGGCTTGATTTTTTGAAACCGGGAGTTGAGTAATTTCTTCCAGGGTTGCTTGGTTGAGGTCAATTTTTCCATCCATATTTCCTAAAAGAAAACCAGGAAAGGTCAGGCAAATTAAAAGTGAAAAAATAATGAAATATATTCTGTTTTTTTTATTCATATTCTTATCAGTGATTATTTTTTATTACGGTTAAATGTATAGCCCAGACTGAATTGATTTGTGCCTGGAAGAATCGGGTGATTGATATAGGCATAGTCAATTTTAAGGCCGAATTTGGATATGGAAAAACCATAGTTAACAGTATTTGGTGCTGTATTTATACCGGCCCGGATTGAAATCCAGGGGAATAAATTATAATTAATTCCACCTCTGTATTGGGTAGATTTATTGCCAAAAGCCTGGTAAATCATAAAATTTGTTGTTAAGCCATAATAGGGTTCATAGCCAAATCCAATTCCAATTGCCCTTGGTAATGCTGAACTTGAAAGTGCGCTTCCCATTTCCGGTGAATTAATGTTTTTTGCAAAGAAACCAATCCAGGTTCTTTCCCGTAAACTTCCCTGGATACCAAGATCGATCCCAAATCCATAGCCTTCGCCAAGATCAATTCCATTACTGCCATCACCTTCGGTTCCTGCTGATTTACCATAATCAAGATGGTATAAATTAACAGAATATCCGATTGATAAGGTGGAATGTATATCTTTTTGCAAATAGAGTGCATGGGAAAAACTATATACATCTTCGCTGGAAAGTATGTTTCCGGAATAATCTACGGAATTGCTTTGATAGGAGAGAGCAAGGGAGCCAATTTTTTTATTAACAGGTATTGCTATTCCTGCTACTTTATAAGATAAAAATGACATGCCGTAAAATTTGTGAAAAGCAGAGATAATTTCCGGAGATTTTAATCTGCTTAATCCGGCCGGGTTAACAAAGATTGACCAGGCATTATCAATAGTTGCTATATTTGAAGAACCTGTGCCGCTAATAGGAGCAGCAAGGTCAGAAATTTCTGTAAACACCTGTCCATTACCGATTATTGGTATTAAAAGCAAAAAGCACAAAATTAATTTAGATAAGTACTTTCTCTGCTTTGGAACCATTAATTTTTTATTCATATTTTACTCTATTTCTATTTTTTTAGTGAACGATATATCATCTTTAGAATTTTACTCCTACAACCACCGGTGCTACTTTGGTCAAAGTTTTTCCAGTAGTTCGGTTTGTTGTTTCTAAGTGAAAGAGATAGGTTCCGGGAACTACTAAGCGATTGAATTCATCCCGTCCATTCCAAAAGCCATTTTTGTTATATGATAAGGCAAAATACTCATCAACAAGAGTTGTGATGAATCTACCAGCCAGATCATATATTCGTAAAATTACTCTGGAATTGGAAGGATATTCATATTCAAATTGGATTTGTTCACCAAGTTGCGGGACAAAAGGATAGGGTGAGGTTTTTAGGGTAGTTTTTTCATTGCCCGGATCTCCATCAATATAGGGAGTAGCATCAAAGTCATAACCAAGAAGCACCTGTGCTTCGGCATTATATAGGCTAACAACAGCATTAAGTGAAATATGATTTCCCACGCTTAATAATGAATCCATGTGTGGATTAACCATCTCGCCTAAACTATTAAAAAGAACATTTGTGGTATTCCAAATCCTGATAGTTGTTCTTCCGCTAACATCCTCAATAGTTACATTGGAACCACCACCAATATCATCTGCTCTTTCAGCTACAATACCATTAATATTTATAAAACTACCTTCCCATGATAAAGGATCTTCATTAAGCGCACCAATAAAAATTTCCGGAACATTTGGTACAGCAGCGTTTGTTTTTAGCAGGGTGTAATCTGTATCCCAGTTTGTAAGTTCGGTTACTCCGTTAAATTCTTCCAAAGTACCGGTAACTTCAATCGAATCGCCACGATTTAATTCGGTCGGATCATAGGCAAAAAGATTTATCCCACTTCCTGAATTATCCTGCATATATGCTGAAGTTTTATCTGTTCGAAGTACATTTGAGCCGATTGAAACAACACCGGTCAGGGTTACTGTTTTGCCATTAAAATCTTCCCAATGATCTCTGATATAGCGAATAGTAATTTCCGGAGCAGGTTCGGTGATTTTGATAATAGCAAGATTTGTAGAGTCTTTTAAACCGGTATCATCAACAGCTTTCAGATAATAAAAAAGCGTGTCAACTGTTTCAAAAGGTCCCAGGTTAGGTGAGTAATAAACTCCATCATCCAATGTCATGGAAGCGGATTGCTGTTCATTATCAAAGGTGTAAATTATTTCAACACTTGATACAGAACCATCATCAGAAACGTTTACAGAAAATATTATATTATCTTCAGTTGTCGGCGCAGATGGCGTATAGTTAACATTACTGATCTGGGGTTTTGTATTACCAATGGAAACAATTTGCCAACTGGAAGCTAAATTTTCGCTGGTTTCATCATGACCGGTAATACCATTCCCACCACTGCTGGTTTCTGAGCCTTCATTACTAATTCGTTGGAGTTTTTTTCCTTCCACATGATAAGGCGCAAATTCTTGCTGATCAATCGGAGTGTCATTTAAATATGTACTAATACCAGTTTTATCAACAGCACATTTTTTGTCTCCCCATAGAATATAATCAACATCTTTAACAATATCAGAAGTTCCATCCCAATAGAAAAGCACAATAGTCTCACTGAAATTATCCAGATAAGTCGGAGCAAGTCCAATACTGTTAATACCATCAACAGCATTCAGGAAATCAGATTTTATAGCAAGATCAGGCATTTCACCGTATTCATTATTATAGCGGGTTTCATCAATTGCAATAATCACTGACTCACCACTATTAATAGAATAACCAGCCGGGAATCGAGCAGTAAAATCAGAACTGGAACCGCTGTGAAAATTATTTCCCGAAGGTAGATTGTAATAAAAACTGGATGTTGAAGTGTCTGTTGCATCAGTCAGATAATAATCGGTCAGATCAACCGTATTATTAGTTGGGTTGGTAATTTTTATATATTCTCCGTCGGTTGGTGAAATTACAATTTCCGATATGAGAATATGGTCTGTTTCTGCAAAAAGAAACAGAGTAATTGATAAGAAGCTTAGAATTAATTTTTTCATAGTTTATTTCATTAAAATTATTTTTTGAGTGAACACTTGGTTGTTTGTATTTAAGCGGATAAAATAAACACCAGAAGTCAAATCACGAGCATTTAAAATTTGAGAATAGGTGCCTCTTTTCCCAAATCCTTCTTCAACAATTTTTACTTTTTGACCAAGCATATTAAAAAGATAAACCTGATATTGGCTATCTTTTGCTAATTGCCAACTAATAGTTGTTGTTGGGTTAAAGGGATTCGGATAAGCCGGATTCAACTTGAAATTATCAACTTTGACAGCATCGTTATGAATTGCATTTGGAGTTCTGATATCTTCGGGATAGCCAACTAATAATTGGTAATCATCATAATATTGGCTTCCAACTCCCTGAAATGAGTATGCTTCCCCAATTGTTAAAGATTCGGTATCAATACCTGTAGCGTCCCAAACCATTACAATTGTTGTATCAGTTCCTTCATTGATTTTTATTTTTACACCGCCGGTAATTGAGATTTTTTCTGCCACAGTTCCCTGGAATTTGATTAATGTTCCTTCCCAGTCTGAACTATTTGCACCGGGAACAGTAACTTCCTGGGCAACCGGAATTTCATTGCCTGTAGATTGAGTTTTAAAATTGAAATCTTTTACTTCAACAGTAGAAAAATATTTTTCTACAAATCCAACAACAATAACTTCATCTCCCAAATCCATTCCATCAACCAAATCAGAATTATAAACGTTTAATCCCCGACCTGATTCATCCTGAATATAAGCAGAAGTCCGGTCGTTTCTTAAAACTCCGGCACCGATTGTCATAATTCCTTTTATTGTAACCAGTTGTCCGCCCATTGTTTCGGCATTTGTATGAATGTCACTAATTGGAGTATAATTACTACCGGCTACCAAAAATGAGGAGGTTGGAGATTCGCCGGTATTTCCATTGTCATCAGTTGCAACTACAATGAAATCTATTTTACTGTTACCTTCCATTGATGATAATAATGCTTTCCAGAGATGTTGCTGGGGATCGTCTTCCCAGGTTACATCACATTCATTTATCAGATTACCGTCAGTACCATATTTTACAATTACTGAGGCAATTGTACTATTTTCTGATGTTATTACAGCGCTGATTTCAACTTCAGTATTCATATCAATAAAATCAGGAGATACTGTTATTTCTGTAACTATCGGAGCGTCTGCGTTTGCGTTATGACTTCCCAGTCCACTGACATCATTTGCCGGATATTCTGCCCATTCGGAAAGTGTAAAAACCGGATTTCCTTCTTCTACTGATGAAATTCTTCTTAAAGTAATATCAGCTATAATATTTTCCGAACTGGTTGGATCGCCAATTAAATCCACAACTACATTGTTTTTCATTAATGCCACAGCATCATTTCCGTTGAAATGGACGGGGGAGGGATAGAGCAGGACAAGATCAGGAGTTGGGTAAAAATCATGACCATCAGAAGCTATTACAATAACTTCACCAGCCGGGATTGTACCTACGGTTCCCCAATCACTAAATACAGCATAAGTAAAATCACCATCTCCGTTATGAGTAGCAGCTAAGGAATAACCTTCTGCCGCAAGATCAACAGAGGATTCACTTCCATTAAAAATTTCAAGATATTTATTATTACCGGTAGCGCCTTCGACATACTCACTGAAAAAAATTGATGAAGCGCCAACATTTGATACAGAAATATTCACAGTGTCAATATCAGAATCACCGTCATCATCAGTCACGGTAAGAGTAAAAGAGAGTTCCTGGGAGGTCGGGGGAGCAGTAAATGTAACAGTTGCATCAGAAGCAGAACTCAGAGTTACTGTTTCACCGGCTGTTTGTTCCCATAAAAATGTTTCAATAGTACCGTCTGCATCACTACTTGAGGTACCGGATAATGTAACTTTCGAATTAATATTTACAGATTGATCCGGACCGGCATCTGCTGTGGGAGGAAAGTTTATTTCACCGTCAGTAAATTGGATAAAATCAAGATAGAGAGCTTCATATCCGGCATTTGATTGCAGTTCGAAATTTAAGATTGCCCAGGAATATCCGGTTAAATCGGAACTAAGATTATTCCATGTGCCTTCAATTCCTAAATCATCAATGTCAGAACCGTCAGTATTTAGAAGTTCAATTTCTCCCGAATTGGTTTCTACCCAGATTCTGACAAAATCATTTGTTTCCCAGCCATCATCTTTTATAAAATAAAAAAGAGACATTTGAGGTGCTGATGCATCTGATAAATACACAGTATCCAGAGTTACAGTCACTAAACCATCACAATCAGAAAGCTGATAGCCCTGGTTTCCCTCAGAAAATCCAATTTCGGTAGATGGTGTAAAATCCGTAACACCAATATAATCTCCGTCAGTTAATCCTACATCATCTAAAGTATTTGTATAATATGCTGAGAAACCAAGTTCCTGGCCTGTTTCACCCGGATCATAGTTTACCGATGCTTCACCATCGTTATTAACTAATGGATGATCAGTGGCGGCATCGCCTGTATCATAATATTTTCCTCCTATTGCAGGTTCTTCAAAACTTGTATATCCAATTATTGTTTGAGCGAATATACAACTCAGTGTTAGAGCAACAACAGTAAAAAAGGTTAATAATTTTTTCATATTTAAGCCTCCAAATTAATTTTAAACATAACCTGTAAATATAGAATATAGAAAAGGTATTATCAAGTGGTTTTCTATGGAAAAAAAGAGGTACAATTGTTAAATAATAAATCATGAATTTTTGCCATTAAGATACTCAAAACTAAACATATTAAACCTAAACTTTAAATCTATGATTTTTTTAATAGTGATTTGAAAAAGTAATGTCCTTTATTCTACTATAAGGCAACAATTTGAATTGTCCTTATCGGATATTTCTTTTGATATAGGATATAATTCAGATTATCTATGTAAGTAAAAAATAATGTACTCCCGAAATTTAAAATCCTAAGGTTTATTAATACTATAAAAATTATTAGTTTATAGAAATCAATTTTATTTCAAAAATCAGGTCTTTTCCTGCTAAATCATGGTTGGCATCAAGGATGATTTTACTATCATTAATTTCCATAACAGTAACTGCAAATGCCTGACCGCTTGGGTTTTGCATTTGTAATTTCTGTCCAATTTCAGGTTTCAAATCTTTGGGTAATTGATTTTTGTCAATTTCAACAGTTCTTTGTGGATCATGAGGGCCGTAGGCTTCAGCAGATGGAATGTTGACAGTCTTTTCTTCTCCTACTTTCATTCCGGTAACGCCTTTGTCAAAACCGGCGATCATTTTTCCGGCACCAAGAACAAATTCTAAAGGATCACGATTTTCAGATGAATCAAAAATAGTTCCATCTTCTAATTTTCCTGTATAATGTACTTTTACTTTGTCGTCTTTTTTTGCTTGAATCATTCTTTCTCCTGTTATTTTAAAAAATCGGCGTAATATGATGAATTAAGATACTAATCCCAAATTATTTTTTACTTTCTTCCATAAACACATAAACAGTAAAAGTGTATTTTAATTCTTACTAATTTTCAATTCCGGATCAGAATATCTGAACTTTTAAATCCAAAGAATTTTTTTAGTTTTAGTTTTTTTTTAAAGATTTGGAGTTTTGTTTAATTGTTTTATAGATCGTATCAGTGATTAATTGCAATAATTATTTTCACAATTTATTTATCGGAATGAATTTTTTTATAATAATCCGGGTACCATTTTTTCATACAATCGGGACACATTCCATGGGAAAATTTCAACTTTGTATGAGTTGACAAATAATCTGCCGGCAGATGCCATCTTTCATCCTCATCTTTAATTTTATGACAGCCAGCACACATTGAAAGTATTCCTTCCTGAAGATCCTTTATATTTAATTTTCCCCTGAGTTGTTTAATTATATTTTTGTGTTCTTCTTCAATTCTTATTTTATCAGTTATATCAAGGTGTGTTCCTACCATGCGAATTGGTTTTCCGTCTTTATCTCGTTCAAAAACTTTTCCGCGATCAAGGATCCATATCCAGTTCCCGTTTTTATGTTTTATTCTTAATTCACATTCATAATGATCAATTTTTCCAGTAAAGTGTTTTTCAAGTAAGTCATTTGACTTTTTTTGATCATCGGGATGAATTAAACTAATCCACGTTTTGATATTTATTGGTTTAAGCTCTTCCAATGTATAGCCTGCTATTTCCGCCCATCTTTCGTTATAAATAATTTCACCGGTTTGAACCATCCAATCCCAGGTTCCAACCCCGGTTCCCTTGAGAGTCAGATCAAGGCGTTTTTCACTTTCTTTAAGAGCGTTTTCTGTCTGTTGGCGGACACGAATCTCCTGTTGCAGATCTTTGATCAGGTTTTCTTTATCATTATTTATTTCACGAATATTTATATTTTGTTTTTCCAATGCAGCATTAGTTTTCTTTAAAATTTTATCTCGGTTAACAATAAGGCTTAAAATAGTTATAATGAAAATAGATCCAAAAATTAATGAATTTCTAATTACCTGCTGGCGTTTTATTTCAAGACGCTGAATGTCATTGTTTTTGCGTAATATCGCATTTTCCTGTTCCTTTTGCTCTAAATGATAATTAATTTGAAGTTCGGTAAACGTTTTAATTTTTCCAGTATTAAAGATACTATCATTCATTGCAGTTGCGGTTTTAAAAAATTCCAGCGCTTTTAGGAAATTCCCATTTTTTTCCTCAATTTCGGATAGAATGTATTGATTATCCCGGATAATATCATTATAGCTATTATTACGAGCTTTTTTTAAACTTTTATAAATAAATTCCCGGGCAGTTTCAAATTGATTTAACTTTATATATGTTCTTCCGAGATTGTATTCGGCAATTGAACTGTGAAATTGATTATTGACTTTCTTGGCCTGTTGTAGAGATCTGCTGTAATAAGAAATTGCTTCATTGAATTGCTCCAGTTTATAATGAACATTTCCTATTTTTTCAAGGACTAAAGATGTTGCCCCGCCTATTCTTTTGTCCTCATAATAGTCGTTATATGATAACTGATAATAGTGAAGTGCTTTTTCATAATCTCCTTTTTCTTCGGAACATTTTCCTAAATTGATGTAGGAATATGCCCTCCCAAACAGGTAATTAGTTTTATTTGAAAGAGTTAATGCCTTTTCGTGATATTCAAGTGCTTTGTCAAAGATACCCCATTCCTGGTAAATCAGACCTATATTATTTAAAATTAGGGTTACTATTGTAGCGTTTTCTTCTTTTTCTCTGATTTTCAAGGCTTTTTGATACAAATCAAGTGCACTATTATAATTACTCAGCCCCCAATATACAGCACCAAGATTGTTTGCTACCCGGGCAATTCGAGTACTATCACCTAAATTTTCAAAAATGGATAATGCTTCATCGTAATATTTAATTGTTGCTTTTAATTTTCCCAATTTCCAATAATAATAACCGATCGTATTTAATGTAATCGCCTTTTTGGGTATATTATTTAGTTTATTGAATAGTCCAAGTGCTTCCAGGCAATAATCAATAGATTGTTTGTCAGGAGCAATAGAAGATGATAAAGAGCCTAATTGCAAAAATATCTCCGCCTTGCTTGAATCATCGGCTGATTCTGCTAATAATTGCTTTAGACTGTCTATTTTCGTATCTTGAGCAATCGCAACATTGAGTGTATTTATGACAAATATTATTACGAAACTGGAGATAATAATTTTTTTAATAAGTTTAAGGGGTTTTGGGATTTTTAGATTTGGAATGCGGGGTGGGGGAGACTGACTCATTTTTGATTTCTTTCTATATAATTTCTATATAAATCTATATAACTTTTTTCTAATATATCCTATTTATTTAATAATTCATCAATATTTTTCCCTATGTCTTTAATAAATGTATTTTCATTAATCATATTTTCCTATAAAGTTGTGAATTGGTGACATTGATTTCATTTTTTACAATTCCAGTATAAAATTAAGACATGCACATTTTCTGTTTTTAAAAAAAAGGGAGGGATGAGCAGAAATTAAAATAAATTTTCTATACTTTTACTAAGTTTATGAAATAAAGAATTAGATCCGAATAAATAACCAATAAACATTGAGATTACCATACTTATAATCCATAAACTTATTACAATGACGTTGCTTTTAATAGATTTTTTTGGTTTTATTTCCAGAGGAGGGGATTGAGGTTCTATTGTATCTTGTACTATTTTTAAAAGTTTTGGTAAGTCAAGAGGTTTGGAAAATGTTCGGTCAGCGCCAAGTTTTTTCATCTTGCTCAGCATAAAATCTGTAGAGCCCTGGAAAGTTTTCCCTGTCATTCCAAAAATAGTTAAGTGGGGGAACTCTATCCTTAATTCTTTCACGGTTTCAATACCACCCTTTCCGGGCATAACAATATCCACAATAGCCAGGTGAGAGCCTTGTGTCTCCTCTGCAAAACAAGACCTTCTCTACCACTACCTGCTTCAATAACTTCATAATTATTGTCTTCGAAAAGTGATCTTAATAAGGATCTTACATCGCTATCATCATCAATAATTATAATTTTACTCAATCACAACTCCTTCCTTGTGATACAAAATAATAAAATTTAAATAGTTTTACAATATTTTTTTATTCATGTTGAATAGTCTTTTTAACTTCGTTTAATAGTTTTTCAATTTTAAAAGGTTTGCGAACAAAATTATAGCCTTTCTCCCGAATTAATTGTGGATTTGCCTTTTTTGCCGTATATCCACTTGACAGAATTATATTTAAATTCGGTTTGATACTGGTTAGATAATCGGCGAGTTCCAGGCCACTTTTTTTCGGTAACACTACATCACTTAACAGTAGGTCAAAGTTACCATTTTCCTCGTTGAATATTTTTATTGCAACTTCGGCGCTCTCTGCTTTTTTTACAATATAACCAGCATCAGATAATAACATATCTGCTAGTTGTAAAATATCTATTTCATCTTCAACCAGAAGGATTCTATACCCATTGCCGGATAAGTCAGATAGTTCAATATTTTGTGTTTTGTCAAGTTTTACTTCTTTAAAAAGGGCCGGGAAGTAGATTTTAAAAATTGTCCCTTTGCCAACAGAACTTGAGACATTTATCCATCCTCGGTGTTCATTTACTATTCCATAAACAGTTGACAGTCCCAGGCCGGTTCCCTGGCCTTTTTCTTTTGTCGTAAAAAAGGGCTCAAATATTTTTTCAAGCACTTCTTCTTCAATTCCTTCTCCGCAATCTTCTATGCTTAAACAAACAAAATCTCCCTCATAGGATTTGTGATTTTTTCTTGCTTCGTTTTTATTTATTTTTACATTTTCTGTTTTTATAATAATTTCACCCCCATCAGGCATTGCATCTCGGGCATTTATGGTTAAGTTCATTATGATCTGTTCCATATTTCCTTCGTCGGCAGAAATTTTCCATAAATCAGGAGCCAATTCTATTTTTATTGAAATATCTTCACCAATCAGTCGCCCTAACATTTTTATTAAATTTTCAATATTTTTGTTTAACATTGTAGGTTGGAGACATATATCTTCTTTTCTACTGAAAAGCAATAGTTGTCTCGTAAGTCTCTGGGCTCGTTCAGAGGCTTTTAAAATAGGATCTATTCGCTTCATTAAAGGATTATCCTCATTTAATTTCATTTTCATAAATTGAGCTTGCCCCTGCATAATTGTCAGGATATTATTAAAATCGTGGGCAACTCCGCCAGCCAAATTCCCAATCGCTTCCATTTTTTGAGCCTGCTCCAACTGCTTTCTGATAACCTCCTTTTCATTAATTTCCTGCTTATATGCAAAGGCATTGGAAAACATATGTACAACTGTTTTTAATAATGAGATGTCCTCTTCTGACCAATATTTTTCCTCTTTAAGATTTTCAAAGCTAACAGCACCAATTATGTTTTTATTATATTTCATTGGGATTACCAATAATGATTTTATTTGTTGTTTTTTTAATATTTCTTTTAAAAAATGGCTTTCTTCCGGTATGTCCTTTAGACTCACAATCTTAATAGTTTCAAGTCTTGCTATTTTTTCTTTACCCCAGGGGGATTTATCAACTGTTGTTTTTCGAAAATCATTGGGAAAGGGATTTATATTTTCTGATTGCCATTCATACTTCCGAATTGCTACTTCCTTATCATCATCTAAAAGATAAATACAACCTCTGTCAATAAAAAGACTTCCACAAAGTTTTTCAAGTGATACAGTAATAACTTTATCAAGATTTATATGATTAACATTTATTAAACGAGAAGATATTTGGGCTACAAGCTTTTCCATTTCCACCCGATGGCGTAAATTTATTTCAGTCTTTTTAAGGTTGGTAATGTCGTTTAAAGAAGCTATATAATTTTTGTTATCCGGTAAATTACTAACATTAAGATCAATATTCCTGGTCTTTCCATTTTTGTCAATCAGGTTGAATTCATATTTTGATGGCGGATTGCTATTTTTTTCATGTCGCTGTTGATTATATAATTGCATTCTTTTTAAATGGTAGGGAGCCACAAATTCTGTCCATTTTTTTTTGTTTTCTATTTCTTCCTTGGAATATCCTGTCAATTCTGCAAATTTCTGATTACATATTGTTATAAGGCCGTCATCATCAAAAATTACTGTTGCTGTTCCTGTGTTTTCAAAAATGCTACGATATTTTTTTTCCTTTATTATTAATAAATTTTCAGCATATTCCCGTTCCATTTTTGCACCCAGTATTTGTGCTATATGATTGAGTAATTCCCGTTCCTCCATAAGAAAGGGACCTTCATACTCTTTTTTTCTTTCCTCAGTATAACTAACTTCAATTGTTCCGACATTTTCGTTTTTTTTCCAAATTTCTGCACTTTGCATCCATTTAGTTTCCTGGAAATTATTTGTTTTATAAACTTTTCCTTCAATAGAAATGCGTGAACCGCAAATTTTCGGATATTGCCAATTAGCAGAAATTAAATTTACTGTTTCCATATATAAATCTTCAAAATTAACATCCTGGCGATTGGAAATTTCTGTAATTCTATTAAGACATGTTAATTCTTTGATACGTTCTTTAAGTGCCAGTTCTGCCATCTTCTGTTTTGTAATATCGCGGGCAATTCCCATAGTGCCAAGGATATTTCCTTTATTGTCCTTATGAGGCAGTTTTGTGACCGAGACCCAATGTTCTGAACCATCGGGATGTACAATTTTTTCTTCCTTTGATAATATTTGTTTTCCGGTATTCAGAATATACTTATCGTCGTTATAAGCATTTTGAGCTATTTCTTCCGGGAAATAATCAAAATCACTTTTACCTATCATTTTTTGGGGGGTTGTATTTTGTTCCCGGGCTTTCGCAGCATTTACACGTAAAAAATGATGTTTTTGATCTTTAAAAAAGATACTATCAGGCAAAGCATCTATAAAATTTTGAAACAAATCTCTTTCATGCTGTAGTTTCTTTTCTGCTTGCTGTCTTTTATCATATTGTTTCTTAAGTGCGAGCACATTCTTTACAGCAGGTACTAACCGAATCAGGTTTTCCTTGATGACATATTCCCAGGCACCTTTTTGCATACATTCAACTGCTATTTCTTCGCTCAACGAACCTGTCACAATAATAAATGGAGTTTCACTACTTATATTTTTTACAATTTCCAGGGCTTCCATACCTGTAAACTGAGGTAATGAGTAATCAGACAAAATAAGGTCAGGCTTGAAGTTTTTCAGGCCTCTTTGGAAATCTTTTTTATTGTTTACTGATTTTGAAACAAAATTGAAATCTGCTTTCTGAAGTTCCTGTTCTATTAATTTTACATCATCTGGAAAATCTTCCAATATTAAAATATTTAATTTTTTTTTCATAATTCCATTCCATTAATTATTTTGTTTTAATAAATAATAAAAACTTGTCTTTCTGAGATGGTTAAAAATTTTTACAAGCTGGCTTTTGATAGAAAAAGTACTATTTCTTTAAGTAATACCTGCTGACCATTTTAACTTCGGATTATAGATTAAATTTAAAGCAAATACAATTTGTTGCTCATTTAACGAGGGATTTTTCGTTGTTAAAGTTTTGTCTGGAAGACAGATTCGAGGGATGTATGAGAACATCAATTTAAAACATCCTGAATAATTTTTGCTAATTCATTAATTCCTATAGGTTTTGGGACTAATTGTCTGATTCCGATTTTTTCCAAATATTCCATTTCATAATCACCCGCAAAACCGGAATACAGCAATATAGGAATATCCGGACGAATTTCGTGGATTTGGGCTGCGATATCAATCCCTTTTATTCCTGGCATTAACTGGTCAGTAATAACAAGATCAAAACTTTCATAATTGTTGTGAAAATAAGATATGGCCTCTTTTCCATTTGATTGCGTATTGACAGTATATCCAAAACTCTCTAAACCGAGTTTTATTACCTGTAATATTTTAACTTCATCATCTATAAATAATATGTTTCCTTTGGCAGATATTTTTTTGTTTTCGTCTATTGTTGTTGTTTCCGTTTCACCAAACTCAATTATCGGGAAAAAAATAATAAATTCCGTACCTTTTCCAGGTTCGCTATTTACTTTTATTCCTGCTGAGCAATCTTTAATTATTCCTAAAACAGTGGAAAGTCCCAAACCTGTTCCCTTATCAATATCTTTTGTTGTGAAAAACGGATCAAAAATACGATTTTTGGTTTTTTTGTCTATTCCCTCACCAGTATCAATTATTGATAATTTTGCATAACTACCTGCTTTTAATTTGGTAAATAATGTGTTGAAATCCGTGTCTGAATTAAACTGTTCCAATATTACATCTATACTTCCTTCTTTATCTTTTATTGCGTGATATGCATTAGTACATAGATTTAATAATATTTGATGAATTTGTGAGGGATCAGCCATAATCGGGCAACAAGTGTTATTAATATTTTTAGTGATTTTTATATTTGGAGGAATGGAACTCCGAATTAATTTTAATTCTTCTTTAATAATTGTTGAGATTTTTAATATTCGTTTCTGTTTTTTAATTTTACGGCTAAAAGTAAGAATTTGAGAAACCAGGTCTTTGGCGCGTTTGCTTGCATGTGTGGCCTGTTCCAATGCCATTTCCAATTCTTTATTCTGTCCTGTATGATTTTTTGCAACTCCAAGAGATCCAAAAATTATTTGCAAAATGTTATTAAAGTCATGAGCAATTCCCCCGGCAAGCGTTCCAATAGCTTCCATTTTTTGAGATTGTCTCAATTGCTCCTCTAATTCTTCTTCATAGGTTATATCCCGAAAAACACTTACAATATTTATGATTTCTCCATTTTCCATCTTAACCGGAGATAGTGTCATTTGAGCCGAAAAATTGCGATTGTTATTTTTTTTAATTTCTATATTATTATTATAATATTGACCAGCCTGGCTGATCCTTTTGAAATCCTTTTGAAATTTAACTCTTTGTTTGTCATTCACAATATCAAATATCTTTGTATCAAGAGCATTTTGTTTTGTAATTCCGGTAAGTTTTTCAAAACTTTGGTTAGCATATTCGATTTTTCCGAGTTTATTTGTAATTACAATTGCTTCGAGAGCACTTTCTATAGCTACAGCCAGGAGTTTTAATTTTTCTTCTGCTTTTTTTTGCTCGGAAATATTACGAACTGTTGCCTGTAATAGGATTTTGTCTTTTAATTTGACTTTATTTAATAGCACTGTTGCCGGGAAATTGTCACCATTAATTTTTTTATGTGTCCATTCAAAAAAACTTGATTCTTCATTTAAAGCTTTTTTTATCATTTTTTTTGCTTTGTCAATTGAAAGTTGGCCATCAGGTTGAGTTTTTGGAGAAATATCCCATGGCTTAAGCGAGAGGAATTCTTCCAGATTTTTAACTCCAAACATTTTTAATATCGCGGGATTTCCTGATGAAAACAGCCAATCAGGAGGTTCAAGGGTCATAATTGCATCTTTAGAGGAATTAAAAAGAGTTCTGAATTTTTCTTCGCTATCTATTAATTCCTGTTCCAGTATTTTCTCTTTATCATTTTCTGCTTTGAGACTTAATACATTTTTTATTGCCATTCTAATATGTGGTAAATGTTCTTTGATGACATAATCCCAGGCACCTTCACGTAAACACCTGACAGCAAGTTCATCACTTAAAGATCCGGTTACTATAATAAATGGAGTATCAGGATATTTTTCTTTAGCAATTTTTAATGCATCCAAGCCTGTAAATTGTGGCATTGAATAATCTGATAATATTAGGTCAGGTTGGAAGTTTTTAAGTTCTTTTAGATAATTTGATTTACTATCTACTTCCCGGGAAATAAAATTATAATCTGCTTTATAAAGTTCTCGCTTTAGTAGTTTTACATCATCTGGATTGTCTTCTAAAATTAAAATTTTGAAGTTTTCTGTCATCTAAGCCTCCAAGAATAACATCGTATATAATGTTACTAATTTTTAATCTTATTTTCCAATTATTCTATAATTTTTACTCGGTTCAATCCGGTACAATATTTTTCTCATAGAGTAATTAAGGAAAAAATTGTTAATTAGTATCAAGATTCGTTGTTGCTATGTAAATTTAAAATGATAATTATTAATCATTTTAAGACCTCATTCATTTTATTTAAGTTAATACCATTTTTACTATTCTGGCAATTCATTTAATCCCAGCCAATACAAACCAAGATCAGCAATAGATTTTACAAATTTATCAAATCCAACTGGTTTTACAGTGTAACTATTGACACCCAAATGATAACTATCAATTATATCCTGTTCTTCCCTGGAAGAGGTTAATACAACTACAGGAATATGTTTGGTCCGCTCATCTTTTTTAATTTTCTCCAAAACTTCCAGTCCACTGACTTTTGGGAGTTTTAAATCCATAAAAATTACTTTGGGACTATCTTTGATATTGCGGTCTGAATATTGATTTCGGACAAAAATATAATCAAGTGCTTCTGCACCATCATTGACAACATCTACTTTATTTGCCAGGTTGTGTTTTTTTAATGCTCGCAAAGTTAATTTTATATCATCAGGGTTGTCTTCTACCAGTAATATTTCAACTTCTTTTTGCATATTGGATTCCTCCAATTACCTTAATTCTTTGTTGGGGCTAAAGCCCCATAGTTTGTGGGAGATTTAT
>JAOZSR010000015.1:0-3099 GCA_029939575.1 Fidelibacterota bacterium | reverse complement strand
GAGATTTATCTCGTGGATAACAAATTTCAAAAAACTCCCGGGTTTTAACCCGATTTTTCTTCAATCTCAAAAATTATGCTTTTCCAGAATCCGGCAGGGAAAAATAAAAAGTAGCACCTCTATCTACTTCAGCCTCAGCCCAAACCTCACCACCATGCTTTTTAATTATTCGCTGAACCAGGGCCAATCCAATACCGGTTCCTTCAAATTCTTCATTAGAATGCAAACGTTGGAAAACACCAAAAATTTTGTCAACATATTTCATATCAAAACCGACTCCATTATCTTTTACATAGTATATAACTTCCCCGGCTTCTTTTCGACTGCCAATCTCAACTATAGCATTTTCTCTTGGTCGTGTATATTTTATAGCATTTGATATAAGGTTTGAAAATACTTGTGTTAATAAAGAATTATCTCCATTAATATTACAAATCTTCTTCAATTTAAAATCAATTTTCCGATCAGGATTTATTTCCATTAATTCTTTAATAATATTATTAACAAGAGATACTGTTCTAATTTCTGATACATGAATTTTTTTTCTCCCTAATCTGGAAAATTTCAACAAATCATCAATGAGTTTTGCCATTTTATCAACATTTTTTAAAATAATATTTAATGAATCTCTTCCTTCATCACCTAATTTGTCACCTTCCTCTTCAAGAAGGATTTGAGCAAAACCACCTATTGCACGAAGTGGAGCTTTCAAATCATGAGAAACAGAATATGAAAAAGCCTCCAATTCTTTGTTTGAAGCTTGCAGTTCTTTGTTAGCTATATGCAGTTCTGCTCGTGATTCATTCACATCCTCGAGAAGCAGGGCAAGAGCTTGTTGTGATCTCTGAAGATTTTCGGTTCTAAGTTCTACCATTTCTTCTAGATGTTCCCGGTGCTTTTTTAATCTTTCTTCTGCTTGCTTTTGTTCTGTGATGTCAGAAAACACTGTTGCAAATTTTCCTTTCCTTGGACAATATGCTGAAATATGGAAATTTTTTTTCATTGGAAGGAAATATTGTTCGAATTCAATCTGATTACCAGTTTCAGCTACTTTTGCATAAATATCAAGAAATGGAGCTTCTTCTGTTCCGTAAAGTTCGGTTGATAATTTACCAATTGCATCTTCAGATTTAATGTTAAGGATTTTACCAAAAGCCTTATTAGTTTCATTTATTCGATAATCAATTGCTTTGCCTTTTTTGTCATAGATAATTTCATGAAGAGCAACGCCTTCTGACAATTCGGAAAATAGGGAATGAAATTTATTCTCACTTTCTTTCAATTTTTTTGTTTTTAAAACAAGCTGCTGATTTACTGAATTGAGTTTTTCAATAGATGTAGTTGATTCTTTAAGGTAGTTAGTCATCTGATTAAATGATGAAGCGAGAAGTCCAATTTCATCAGTTCGATTCAAGAAAATTTTAGTATCAAAATCACCTTTTGATATCTGCTCTGTCTTCTTTATCAATTCTTTCAAAGGTTTAGCAATTCTTTTCCCGATAATAAATGAAGTAATTGCAAAAACAACCGTAAGTAAGATTCCAATAATCCATAAACCTGAAAGAATTCCTGTTGCTTGTTTAACAATATTTGAAAAAGGGTTCAAATCTAATATTAGCCAGGATTCACCACTATTCCCTTTTTTATGATCAATAGATTCAAAATCACCTCCAAAATTATAGTCTTTCATTTCAGAGGAGATTTTAATCTCGGCACATCCAACAACAAATTTATTTCCTTCGGTTTCGAATACAAAAGATTCGTTTGATATAGTCTGAATTCTCTTTTGAAGATCATTAGAAATTCTTTTGCTTAAAGGTTCCAATCCTTCTTCAAAAACTATCAAGCCACCACTGCGGATCAGTTTCAGTTTTTCATGGTTCTTTATCTGAGAATTAACAACAATTGTGTTTATTGAGCCTATTATATTTAAGTTGGCTTTAAGTATTCCAATTATTTCATTATCTTTTTTTATTGGAACAACAATACCGAGAACATATCCATCAACACTATCATCATATCCGCGATCATCCAGAAATACAGATCCATTTCCGTCATTATATGCACCTTGCCACCAGTATTTATGACCATGAGTAAAAGTGGTAAGTTTTGCTGTAGATGCTACAAGTGCTCCATATTTATTTGTCAGGAATATTTCGCCATATTCACCCTTAATATTATGTTGAAGAATCTTTAAATATTTTGATACTTCATTATTTGTATAATCAAGAATGAAAGAATTATTTTGATCTTTAATATTTTTCCATTTATTATTTTTCTGCAGAATTTCTTCATCTCTTTTCCTTTTAGGTAATGATTGATAATATTTGTTACTTTTTAAGAGTGCATTTGTAATAACCGGAGCTGAACTAATTGTTTTTGTTTTCTTAACTTTCTCAATTAAGTGTTGGTCAATATCTTTTGAAATTTTTTCTGTGATAAATTTGGAATTTTTTAATTGATAATTTAGAATACCGTTATAGTTCAATTTATAAAACACTACAATAGCAATCATTAGAATGAAGATACCTGTTAAAAATATTTTTAATGATTGTCTTATTGCAAAATTCATCTGTAACTCCCTGTTGTTTTTTTTTATAAAAAACCTTGTCGGACTTGACTTAACAGCCGGAAGGCGTTGAGTTAAGAACGCCATTCACCATCTTCAGTTTGCCTGTGTTCGGCCTTATATTTTTTTCAGTTTAGTAATTTTATTTTTCAATAATTCAATCTCATCTGAGAGCTGTTGATTGGTTTTTTCCTTCATTTCATTATTATTCTCCAATTCCTTTACCTTGTCTTTCAATTCCTTTATTCTGAATTCTCTACCTACGAAAAGACGGTTATATCTCTCCAGTTCTATATTCTTTTTTTCTAATTCTTCTGTACGTTCTTTTACCAAATCTTCCAGATGATCGCGGTATTTTTGAAGCTCTGCTTCCGCCTGATTGCGTTCGGTGATGTCATGAGAATCTACAATTATTCCTGTAACCTTATAATTCTCATCAAAATATGGGTAGTAGCAAACATCCATATATCTTTTCCCTGATTCGGCAAAATCAAACCAGTTTTCATATCTCACAATTTCGCCGGTTAAAC
>JAOZSR010000064.1 GCA_029939575.1 Fidelibacterota bacterium | reverse complement strand
CTGTTCCTCCACAACAACAGGCAACAACAGTATGGAATCCGGCTGCCAATCCTTCTGGTACAGGTCTATGGACAGAAGCTTTGAACTGGACAGATGGTAATGTACCGGATAGTAACAAGGTTGTATTCAATGTTGAAGGCGCACGGGAGTGTGTATTGGATGCTGAAAGTTATATCAAACAACTCGTAGCAGGTGATAACGGACCTGGAGGAACACTGAGAATTGCTGATGGTGGTAATCTAACTATGAGCAATGAAGTCTGGTCCGGAATAGGTTGGAATAATACCGCAGAACTGATTGTCGAAACAGGTGGAACTGTAACCTTTGGACAACATATGTGGGTTGGATTTAATTCGGGCGCTGACGGAACTGCTATAATAAATGGTGGAACAATTAACGTTGATGGAATGTTCGGAATTAATTTTGAAGGTTTAGGTGGAGAAGGCTCTGTATATGTAAACAGTGGTGTTTTAAACCTGGCCCAACTTCATCCGCAAAATTCTTTAAGAGGTGCTGGAGCCCTGTTAGATGTTTCAGAAGGTACAGTAAATATCGTTGGAGACCATGTATCTGTAATTGAGGCTTATGTAGATTCTGCCAGAATAACTGCTTACGGTGGCAGAGGAGAAGTTCTCGTAGCCTATGATACAACTGCAGCAAAAACAATTGTAACAGCTAATGCCTTGGAAAATGCTGAAACCACAGTATGGAATCCTGCCGGAAATCCAAATACAACCGGTTTATGGAGAGAGGCTGCAAACTGGACAGACGGTGTTGTACCAGATAGTAACAAAGTTGTATTCAATGTTGAAGGCGCACAAGAGTGTGTTTTAGATGTTGAAAGTAATATCAGACAACTCGTAGCAGGTGATAACGGACCTGGAGGAACACTGAGAATTGTTGAAGATGGCAATTTAAATATCAGCAATGAAATCTGGTCCGGAATAGGTTGGAATAACACTGCAGAATTGATTGTTGAAACAGGTGGAACTGTGACTTTTGGACAACATATGTGGGTTGGATTTAATTCCGGCGCTAATGGAACTGCTATAATAAATGGTGGAACAATTAACGTTGATGGAATGTTCGGAATTAATTTTGAAGGTTTAGGTGGAGAAGGCTCTGTATATGTAAACAGTGGTGTATTAAACCTGGCTCAAATTCATCCTGAAAATTCATTAAGAGGTGATGGTGCTTTGTTAGATATTTCAGAAGGTACGGTAAATATCGTTGGTGACAAGGTATCTATAATTGAAGCTTATGTTGCATCTGAAAAAATAACAGGATATAGCGGAGCCGGAGAAATAGTTGTCGTTGTTGAAGGTGGAAATACTGTTATTACAAGTTTGCCACCACCTCCGGATATTACTGACCTTGACGGATTTTATTTCAGAGGTTCCGGAGATGATTTACCATTTTCTATTCCTAATGGTGGTGGTTCTCCTGACGGCGAAAGGCTAAAGTACTTATTCGATAATGATGTAAATACTAAATACCTAATTTCAACTGCAACATCATGGCTTGATGTGTATACAAACAGATTGTCAAATGTAAAATCGTATACAATTACATCTGCTAATGATGCTCCGACACGTGATCCGAAAGACTGGGAATTTCAGGGTTGGGATACAGAAAACAATGCATGGGTTACAATACATACGGTAACAGGTAATCCAAGTTGGCCTGACTTTTTTACACCAAAAACCTGGTTTATAGAAAATGATGGATGGTATAGTTCATATCGTTTAAATATTACTGCTATAAATGATGATCCACAGGAATTGATGCAGATTTCAGAATTTGAAATATTTGCTGAACTTGGTGATACTGTAGAAGTTATCACTCCGGTGGGCCCAATAGCAGATATTACCAATCTGGATGTTTTTACCTTTAAAGGTTCCGGAGATGACTTACCTTTTAGTATTCCCGGTGGCGGCGGTTCTCCTGAAGGGGAAAGGCTTATGTACTTATTCGATAATGATGTAACTACCAAATATCTTGTTTCAAGTATTGTATCCTGGATGGAATTGTACACAAATAAACTTTCACAGGTAAAAGCATATACAATTACATCTGCTAATGATGCTCCGACACGTGATCCAAAAGATTGGAACTTACAGGGTTGGAATGCAGAAACAAGTACATGGGAATCAATAGATACTGTAATGAATAATCCAAGTTGGCCTGATTTTTTCACTCCCAAAACCTGGGATGTTGATGGTGCAGGATGGTATAGTACATATCGGTTGGATATTACAGCAATAAATGATGATCCACAGGAATTGATGCAGATTTCAGAATTAGATATATTTGGTATAATTGGTGAAGAAGTAGAAGTTGTTTATCCAACATCTATTGAGGATAACGTTCAGAATCCTATGACTTTTAGTTTAAGTCAGAATTATCCGAATCCATTTAACCCAACCACTAATATTAAATATTCAATTCCAAACATGGAAAATGTTAAGTTAAGTATTTATAATATGATTGGTCAAGAAGTAATGACATTGGTTAATACAAAACAAGATGCTGGATTTTATCATGTTACATTTGATGCCAGCAGGTTATCCAGTGGAATTTATTTTTATTCTTTGAGAGCCGGAAATTACAGTAAGACACACAAAATGGTTCTTTTAAAATAATAAATGTCAAATTACTTTAAATTTGTTAAAAATTATTAAAATTAATAAATTTAGAGGCGACATCAAACATCAAACGAATGGCAAGAAACACTTGCCATTCGTTTGATAAATTTTGTAAAATTTGACTAAAAAGGAATAGCATGATCGACAAAAATAATCCCATTCCTATTTATATCCAGATTAAAGATGATATCTTTAATGACATTGAAACCGGGAAATATAAAGCAGGAGAAAAACTTCCGGCCGAAAGAATATTTGCTGAAAAGTATAATGTTACGAGAATAACTATCAGTAAGGCTTTAAAGCTTTTAGTTGATCAGGGATTCATTGAAGTTCGACGTGGTTCAGGTTCTTTTGTTAAAGATCGAAAACATGCTGTTATCGATAGTGAAAGCAAAATTATCGGTGTATTACTACCAGATATTCAACGTGGTATTATGGTTGATCTGATTCGTGGTATTGAAGACGAAGCAATTGCCGATGGTTATAGTACAATTCTATGTAATACTGATAATCAAATGGATAAGGCAAATATGTATGTGGACCAATTGATTGGCAATGGTGTAAAAGGTGTTATTTATTATCCTGTTCAGGAAATTGAAAATGGTAAAAAAATGGAATGCCGAAACTGGGAAGTTGTACAAAAATTGAATGATAATCATATACCAACCATTCTTGTTGATCATGAATGTAAAAATGTTATCACTGATCTGGTTGTAACTGATAACTTTGGCGGAGGCCTTGAGATGACAAAACATCTTCTCGAAATGGGACATCGTCGAATTGCAGTTGTCTATGATTTTAAAGAAACAAGTATTGATGACAGAATTGCAGGATATAAAGAAGCACTGAAAAGATATGATGTTGAATATGATCCTGATTTAATTCAACTCATCAAAGAATATGGATTTACTGAGTCTTTTTCTAATTTAATTAAAAAAATTAAATATGAACTTAAAGCAACAGCGATTTTTGCAATGAATGATCTACTCGCTGCTGATATATATTTTCATACAAACAATTTAGGCATAGATATTCCAAAAGATTTATCTGTTGTTGGTTATGATGACCTTTTGTTTGCTGATCGCATGAGCAAACCCTTAACAACTGTTCATCAATCCCTATATGAGATGGGACGGGAAAGTCTGAAAATGTTTTTGGAACGAGTGCAAAAATCAGATGAGAGATATAGGAAGGTAATTTTACAAAATCGCATTATTATACGTAAATCTGTGAGAAAATTAAATTAGAAAACAGGAAAACATAGATTAAATAAATGTTACTATTTAGTTATTATAAATATGTTTTTTTGAGAAATATTATAATCCGGATGTAAACCAAGTATAAAATTAGTAACTAACAGAACTGAGAAATATAAGAAATAATGTTCAACGTTTTAATAATTATAAGCCAGTTTTAGACTTGTTTTACCTTCGAGTTGTAATAAATAAATGATAATTCTTCGGTATTTTTTTAATAATGACTAATAAAATTGATAGTAATGCAGAATATTGTAGGGAATTAAAAAATTATTTAGGAAAATTTAAAATAATAAAAAAGGAAAAAATGGACATTTTAACAGATAAATCTGCATATAGAAAAACAAATAATAATTCAGGATTAGTTAAATTACAACAATCAGGTGATGGTAAATTTCATACAAATAAAGATGGTGTGCAGGCAATTATTACAACAAGTGATAATAAAGTAGAATTTATTATTTTTGAAGGACATACTCTGGCTTATGTTAAATCATCGATGGGTTACTCTGCTTATTATCCTGTTCATCCAATATCCCTAAATAAACCGGTGAAAGCCGTTCTAATGGACCTTGATGGAACCAGTGTAAGGAGTGAGGAATTTTGGATCTGGATAATTCAGAAAACCACAGCAAGTTTGCTTGGTAATCCGAAATTTGAGTTGGAAGATGCTGATCTACCTTTTGTTTCCGGACATAGTGTGTCGGAGCATTTACAGTACTGTATTCAAAAATATTGTCCTGAAAAAAAGGTTGAAGATGCCCGTAATTTTTACTATCAACATACTCATTTTGAAATGCAGGAAATTATGGAAGGCAGGGGAATGAAGAACGCTTTTATACCGGTTCAAGGCCTTAAAGATTTTTTATATGAGTTGAAATCTATGAAAATCAAAATAGGGCTGGTTACTTCAGGCCTTTATGAAAAAGCCTGGCCGGAAATATTATCTGCATTTCGAACTCTGGATATGGGTGATCCAAAAGATTTTTATGATACAATAATAACAGCAGGTTTTCCACTTCGTAAGGGTGAACCTGGAACATTGGGTGAGTTGGCTCCAAAACCTCATCCCTGGCTCTATGCTGAAGCATGTCGTGTAGGATTGGGTATTCCTTTTTCTGAAAGAAGCTCAGTTTTGGGGATCGAGGATAGTAGTGCCGGTGTTTGCTCTATCCGATTGGCTGGTTTTACAACTATTGGTGTAGATGGCGGTAATATAATTGAAGGTGGTACAAAAAGTTTATGCCAGCATTTTTGTCATGATTTTGATGAAATATTAAAAATAATCAAACTATAATATATAGGGAGTATAAATGAATTTAAAAGATAAAGAGAAACGGATTCAATGTCATGTTGTTTCCAATACACATTGGGATAGGGAGTGGCGGTATTCTGCACAAAGAACACGGCATATGCTTGTATATCTGATCGATATGTTATTTGATATTTTTCAGAAAGAGCCAGACTTCAAATCCTTTCATCTTGATTCCCAAACAATGCCAATTCAGGATTATCTGGAAGCACGACCGGAAATGGAAGATACGGTCCGAAAATATATCAAAGAAGGAAAACTTATTATTGGTCCCTGGTTTTGCCTGCCTGATGAATTTTGTGTAAGCGGCGAATCACTGATCCGAAATTTATTATTGGGACATAAAATTGCTCACCGTTTTGGGAAACCGGCAAAAACCGGATATTCGCCTTTTTCCTGGGGACAAATTTCCCAGATGCCACAAATCTATCAGGGATTTGGGATTGATGTTATGATGTTTTATCGTGGAATAAATACCATTGTAGCTCCGAAATCTGAATTTATCTGGCAAGGTCCTGATGGTACTGAGATCATCGCCTCCAGAATGGGAATTCGTCCCAGATATAATATTTGGTATCTTTTGCAACGTCCGGTATTCTGGAATGAAACAGATGTCGATGATCGGGAAGTTTCCTGGAAACGTGGACATGCGCCATTTCGTTTCATTGATAAAGAAAATAATGCCCTTGACTATCAATATGTTCACCCTGAATTTGAATATAATAAACAACATATAGAAAGTTTTGCAAAACAGGCCATCGAAGAACAGGATAATGACTGGACAACACCACATCGACTTTGGTCAATTGGTCATGATTCTTCCTGTCCTGATATTCGTGAAGCACAGCTTATCAAAGATTGTGACAAATCATTAGGTGATGTTGCTGATGTATTTCATAGTACGGTTGAAAAATTACAAAATGGTATTCGTGAAAATAGAAGCAAAGATTGGCCCGTGCTTAAAGGTGAAATGCGACATCCCTATACAGAAGGCAGTGCCAGTTCATTGTTTGGATGGATTTTATCTGCCCGAACATATCTTAAACAGAAAAATTTTAGAACCGAACGTGCAATCACTAATTATGCCGAACCTATGGCGGTTTTCGCCGGTTTGTTGGGTGCTCCATATCCTCAAAGTTTTATCGATCTGGCTTACAATTATTTATTACAGAATCATGGACATGATTCTATTGCCGGATGTGGGCGAGATATTGTACATGATGATGTGATGTATCGCCTTCGACAGTCCCGTGAAATCGCCAGTTGTATAACTGAACGGGCAATGATGGATATCGTGGGTACTATTGATCTCTCGGATATAGAAAAAGATGAAATTGCAATTGTAGTTTACAATCCAGCACCTTTTAAAAGAACTGAAGTAAACAGTGCTGTCATAGAGATTCCAAAGGAATGGAAATGTGACGGAATAAAAATTGTAGATGAAAAAGATACTCCTCTTAATATGCAAATTATAGAGGAGAAATCAGACAGTTATCAGGTTGTACAAAGTCCTAATAATGTTGCTAATACATTTCCGGCGAAACAGTTACAAATCCGGGTGGAATATCCTGAAGTTCCCGGATTGGGATATCGTACATTCTTTGTAAAACCTGTTTATAAACCGAAACAACTTCAACCTAAAACTATGTTGCTCACTTTACAAAGCATGGAAAATGAATTTTTAAATGTAGAAATAAATTCAAATGGAACAGTGAACATTCTTCATAAATCAACAGGGGTAAAATATGATAATCTTGCATATTTTAAAGATTCCAGTGAAATAGGAGATCCGTGGCAGCATATTGTTCCACCAAATGAATCTGTCTTTACAACTCTAAATGAACATCCACAAATATCTCTTATTCGTGATGGTGAGCTTGAGACTTCATTTGCAGTAAAATTTTACTGGATGCTTCCGGAAGGCCGGACACAAGACGAGCGATCAAGGAGCAACCATTTTAAACCTGTTGAAATTATCAATACTTATACACTTCGCAAAAATCAACCATGGCTGGAAGTAGTAACTGATATCAATAATACTGTAGAAGATCACTACCTCCAGGTATCATTTCCAACAAATATTCAAACTGACCAGATCGTTGCTCAGGGTCAATTTGATGTTCTGAAACGTCCGGTTAAAAAACCTGATTATACACTTTTTAAAGAAATTCCACAAACAGAGCATCCCATGAATTCTTTTGTTGATATGAGTGATGGTAAAGCAGGACTTGCATTATTGAATGAGGGTTTAAAGGGTTATGAAACCCATGACGATGCTGAAAATACTATAAGTTTAAGTTTGATTCGGGCTTTCCCACTTCGGATATGTGTTACTACAGAAATGCTGGATTACAGTCAGCAGGATAAGGGCTCTCAATGCCTGGGATCAAATTCCTTTAAATATGCAATAATGCCACATGCAGGTGATTGGGTAGAAGGTGGTATATGGAAAGCTTCGGAACAGTTTAATTTGATGCAGCATGCTGTCCAGGTTGGAGCATCTGAACATGGATTTTTGCCAAAAATGAGATCATTCCTGGAGTTAGATAACGAAGATCTCCATGTAAGTGCAATCAAGAAAAGTGAGAGCGGATCCGGATGGATTGTGAGACTTTTCAATCCGTTCAATAAAATAGTAGCTGGAAAATTAAGATTGAACCTGGGGTTTACTGGTCCAAAACCAATATCTTCTCCGGTGGATCGGATTCAGGCTGCCTTTGCATTACCTCAGGATAAGGGAAGCCGATGGTCTAAGGTAAGAAGCATGACTCTTGAAGAAATTGCGGAAAAGGATCTGTCTATTAATAAAGACGGCTGGGTGAGTTATGAAATTACTCCTAAAAAGATATTCACAATTGAATTTCTGGTATAATAAAAAAAATGATGATGTAATTTCATTAAATTAAAAATTTATCGGGCATGAATTGATGATATGCCCTTTTCTTAACAATGAGAGGATAATAAATATGAATGGCCTTTTTACTAATGTTGATTATGTTTTAATGGTTCTTTATGCCTTGGTGCTTATTGGCATGGGTATTTTTTTGAGCAGAAGGGCTTCCAGCAGTGTTGAAGATTATTTTATTGGTGGCAGAAAAATGCCCTGGTGGCTGTTAGGTACATCCGGCATGGCTCAGTTTGTTGATATTACAGGAACTGCACTTATTATCTCATTTCTTTTTATGCTGGGACCAAAAGCGCTACTCGTTGAGCTAAGGGGTGGATTGTGTATTCACATGGCTATCATTTTGATATGGGCAGGAAAATGGCATAGACGAAGTGGTTGTATTACCGGTGCTGAGTGGATGATATTCCGGTTCGGAAATGGTCCCGATGGGAAAGCAGCAAGAATTATTACTGCCGTTTCCATGCAAATTTTTATAATTGGAATGGTGACTTACCTGGCCAAAGGTGTTGGTATATTTTTCTCTACTTTTTTGCCTTTTAGTCCCCAGACCTGTTCTCTTGTTGTTATCTTGATTGCATCTTTATATACAGCTGTTTCAGGATTTTACGGGGTTGTGTTTACTGATCTTTTCCAGGCTTTTATTATTATTGTTGCCGTTGTTGTTGTTACTTTCATGGCAATAGGAAAAACCTGGTTTGGTGGCGGTTTACCGGAACTTGCTACTCAGATTTCCGGTCTTGAGACCTGGATGAGTTCGATACCTCAATGGAAGGTAAATATGCCAGCAGGATATGAGAATTATACCTGGCTTAGCGTACTTGCTATTTTTTATCTTGTTAAGTCACTTATTAATGGCCTGGGTGGTGGTGGCGAACCCAAGTATTTTGGCGCCCGAAATGATCGTGAATGTGGTACTTTGACATTTTTCTGGACAAGTTTGTTAACCTTTCGCTGGCCCTTGATGATTGGTATTGCAATTTTGGGCTTTCATTATATCAACAATTTGATTCCAGATTTATCTGTTCTTAACAGCGCTACAGTAATGATTAAAGATGCATTGCCAGGGATTCAGCATGCTGATTGGGGAGCTGCAATTTCTAATATAATTAACAAGCCAGACCAGTTTCCAGCCTTGGTTGAAAAACTTCAAACAACTCTGGGGCAGTCCTGGATGGAACAGATAAAAATGCTCAGCTATAATGGAACTGTTAATGCAGAGAGAATTTTACCTGCTGTATTATTGCATTCAATTCCGGTTGGATTAAAAGGCCTGCTTATTATTGCGCTTACTGCTGCCTGTATGTCAACCTTTGATTCCAATGTAAACTGGTCAGTGGGATTTATCACTCATGACATTTATCATGCCTATATTAAACCCAAAGCGAAAAATAAAGAATTGATTATTGTTAGTTGGATTAGCACTTTTGCGATTGGACTTATTGGTTATTTTATGGCTTATAATGTCAAAAATATTAATGATATCTGGGGCTGGTTGATGATGGCTCTGGGTACTGGTTTTTTTGTTCCAAGTGCTATTAAGTTTTATTGGGGACGCTTTAATGGCTGGGGGTTTACCAGTGGAATGGCAATGGGTGTTGGTGGTGCTGTTATACAGCGCACTTTCTGGCCTGAATTGTCTGAATTTTATCAATTTCTTGCTATGGGTGGTTTAGGGTTGTTCGGTTCAATTGCCGGAACATTATTGACAAAACCGATGGATCAGGAAGTTTTGAAAAACTTTTATATAAAAACGAAGCCTTTTGGGTTTTGGGGAAAACTAAAGGATTCGTTAGATCCTGATTTAAGGAAAAAAGTTAGCAGTGAGCATTTTTATGATATCATTTCTTTACCTTTTGTATTGATTTGGTTTTATTTGCTTTTACTGCTTCCTGTACTATTAGTGATTGGTAATTTTAAAGAATTTGCCGGTGGTTTAGTATTATTTGGAATAGCTTTGGTTGGGATGTATTTCTTTTGGTATAAAAAATTACCTAAAGAAAATTTTTACGATGAAGCATAATTTCACTTCTTCTTCTCGAAATTCGGTCAGTTTTTAAGACTGGCCGAATTTTAATAATTTTAAGATAAACCGGTTGTTATTTTTTCAAAAAAAAAGCCATTGTACAATGATTCAAAAATCTTCTAACATAAATAACTACAACTTTAAAAATGTCTATTTTAGATTAATTGCCATACTTTTACCATTTTTCTTTCTTGTTTTGATGGAAGTTATACTGCGATTTTTTTCCTATGGCACAGATATGCATTTGTTTGTGAAACATAACCATGAAAAATATAAAGATTACTACATGGTTAATCCTTTTGTAGGGGAAAAATATTTCAACAATTTTGAGGCTACTACAGGTACAAATGATATATTCCTGAAGAAAAAACCGGAAAATGGATTTAGAATTTTTTTAATGGGAAGTTCGACACTTTATGGATTTCCTTATCCGCGAAACTTAATGGCGTCCCGCATATTGCAGGAGCGATTACAGGATGCTTATCCAAAAAAAGATATTGAAGTGATTAATACATCTATTACAGCGATCAACAGCATTACTCTGAAGGACTATATCAAACAGATAATTGATTACGATCCTGATGCTGTATTGATTTATGCCGGCCACAATGAATTCTATGGAGCTTTCGGAGTTGGATCCAATGAAACAATGAGTAAAAATCAGTTTTTGAGAACTTTGCATTTTTCATTCAGCAACTTTCGGATTTATCAGTTAATGAAATCCTTTATTAATGGGATTTTACAACAATTCAAAAAAAGTGATAGTACAGATGGAAAAGGTACTTTAATGAAGCGTATCGTTAAAGACAAGGACATCTCCTATAAAAGTGAAAAATACAGGCTTGGAATTGAGCAATTTCAAAATAACCTCTCAGATATACTTAAGGAATCCAAAAACAGTGGTGTTCCGGTATTTTTAAGTGACCTGGTTAGTAATATCAAAGATTTGCATCCCTTTGGCAATACAGTTGGAGAAACTCATAGTGCTGAAAAAAAATATCAGCAGGCAACAAACAGTTTATCAAGAGGGGATACATTAGCTGCCAAGGATTTATTTTATCAGGCGAAAGATCTGGATCCGGTACGTTTTCGGGCTTCCGAAGAGTTAAACCGGATTATTTATGAAATGGCTGAACAAAATGAAGCGTATTTAATCACTGTGAAAGAAAGGTTCGAAAATGCTTCGAAAGGTGGCTTGATCGGTAATAATCTACTTAGTGAACACGTACATCCAAATATCGAGGGTGAATTCCTTTTGGCTGATGCATTTTACACGAAAATTGTTGAATCCGGATTAATCGGAAACTCTCCCAATCTTTTGACTGTAAAAACCAAAGACTATTATCGTAGTAATTGGAACTATACTACATTAGACAGTCTTATTGGAGAATACAAAGTTAAACAGTTGAAATCCTATTGGCCTTTTACTTTACTTGATAATGAAATCACTTTTCGGGATACTTTTAAAACTTCCGGATTTGTTGATTCTCTGGCTTTTACAGTATTATCTACACCGGATATTGTTATAGATTCTTTACATAAATTTTTAGGTGATTTTTATGCGGACAACAACCAATTAGATTTGGCCTGTAAAGAATATGAAGCACTTGTCAGAATTAACCCCTATCGATCTGATTACTATAACCGAGCGGCAAATTGCTTACTTAAACTAAATGATTTATATAAGGCGGAAAAATATCTTAAAAAATCTGTTAAATATATTGAAACTCATTTTGCTCATTCTATGTTAGGGGAAATTGAATTTATTAAACGTGATTATCATAGTTCGATAAATGCCTATGAATCTGCTTTGGAATTAATTGATAAGGATAATGTTAATAAAGAGATCAGAAAAGATATTCTGATTAAACTATACAAACTTTATCAGTTAACAAAAAACTCAGAGAATCTGAATAATATAAAAGATGAATTATCAAAATCCGGGCAAGAATTCGACTTTCCGATTCAATCTTATAAATTTGACTATTCTAAATATATTCCCTACGATATTGAGCCGATATTTCAAAAGGCTCTATACTATCACAATTCGGATATAGATTCTTCATTATATTATTTGTCAGTCTGCCTAAAAACCAATGACTGTCCCTTAGTAAATTATTTTATTGGTAATATCCTTTATGAAAAGCACGACAAGAGGGTTTTGTTTTTCTATAATAAAGCCTACAATGGTTACCACCAAAACCCAGGTTTTTTAGTAAGATTGTGTATTGCCAATATTTTGAATAAAAAGAAGTCTCAGGCAAAAGATATTTTGGATAAACTAATAAAGGTCGATCCTTCATATCAGGATGTAGCGAGGCTTAAGGTGTTAATTGATAAAATTACTATTAAAAGAAATTGAGGTTTAATTATGAAATGTTTTTCAACAAAATCACGGCTTTATGTTATATTATTCCTGCTAACATTGCTCATGTTTCTTCCGCTGAGAAACTCTTTTGCTCAGAATGATGTCACAAATAAATTGATGGTGGGCTATCAGGGTTGGTTCTTATGTGAAGGCGATGGATCATCTCCTGGAGATTGGCGACATTGGTTTAATAGTCATGTTGATCCGTCAGCATCTAATATTGGTATAGATTTTTGGCCTGAAATGGATGAATATAATGATACTTATAATACAGATATGACCTATGAAGATGGTTCCACGGCCAAACTATTTTCTTCTCATGATGCCAGTACTACTAATTTACATTTTAAGTGGATGAAAGAATACAATATTTATGGAGCTTATTTGCAACGATTTTTAGGGTCTGTAACAAATGATAATAGATTTTTTGAGTTTAGAAATCATGTATTGGAGAATGTCATAGATGCTGCGGAAGAATATAATCGTCATTTTGCAGTTATGTACGATATTTCGGGTGTAGAAGATGATGGCAATCTTTATAATAAACTTATCAATGATTGGGAATATCTTGTAGATACTTATGATGTATTAAATAAAGAAGGTTATGTACACCAGGATGATCGTCCTGTTATTGCGATTTGGGGCATAGGCTTTTCTAACAGAGGCCTGAATCCTTCAACATTTGTGGATATTTTAGATTATTTTCACAATACAGCTGATCCAAAGTACCAGGCCTATGTTATGGGTGGTGTTCCCAGTAGATGGAGGACTTTGGAAGGTGATTCGGAATCTGATCCGGCCTGGACGGGAGTCTACAATTCTCTTGATATGATTTCACCCTGGACAGTAGGAAGATATAATAATCAAAGTGGGATCGACAACTGGAAGTATAGTAAGATAATTCCTGACCTAACTGCTTGTAATTCTAATGGAATAGATTATATGCCGGTTATCTGGCCTGGCTTTTCCTGGCAAAATATACATGATGGACCCTTAAATCAAATTCCCAGAGATGGTGGAAAATATTATTGGCGTCAGGCTTATAATGTCGTTGACGCCGGGGTAGAATTCATCTATGTGGCAATGTTTGATGAAGTAGATGAAGGTACAGCCATATTTAAAATTGCTGAAACAAAATCCCAGATTCCTGTTGAGCTTCAAAATAAAATAGTTCCTTTGGATGCTGATGGTTATGTCTTGCCGAGTGACTGGTATTTGCAGTTGGCAGGAGAGACGCAAAATATGTTAGATGGTACTATAGACTTAACCAGTACTATACCCATTTCTCCTTATAAAGATAATTTTATTTCCCATTGTGATTCAAAAAAAGGCTGGAGTTCATCCAATACGCTGACTATTAATAGCAGTGATCAGAAAAAAGGCTCAGGTTGTTTGCAATCAGTTGGAAGTGAAACCGATGATTTTACAAAAGAATTTCCATGGTCTTTTTCTGTTGGTTCCAGCACATCATTGGGATTTTGGTATTATATATCTGATGTAAGTCTGCTTGAATCTGAAAACCAGGTAGAACTCGGAAGTGGTGGAGCATCGGATATAAATGAATATCACTGGGTATTAGATAACAGCAGTTTAGAAAATGGCTGGAATTATGTTAATTTATATTTCAGTGATGCCCAGGAAACAGGTGGTACTCCTGATATGGATGCACTTAACTGGTTTAAAATATATCATGTTAAAAGTGGAAGTATTACAACCAGAATTGATGATATTAAATTAAGAGGTGATAGTGGCAATCAGATGCCAGTAGCTGATGCAGGTCCAAATCAGGTTGATATTGATAATGATGATAATGAAAGTGAATTAATAACCTTAGATGGTTCAGGAAGTTTAGAATTTGATGGCTCAATTAGCAGCTATTCCTGGACTGAAGCAGGTTCCCAAATAGCAACTGGTGTAAATCCAACTATAAGCCTGTCTGTGGGTACACACAACATTACTCTCATAGTTACAGACAATGATGGTGCTGTTGATGAGGACCAACTTACTATTATTATTTACGAGGAATTTATTGATAATTGTGATTCGGAAACAGACTGGAATTCTTCCAATACATTGACAGTGAATACAAATGACCAGAAGCAGGGAACAGGATGCCTGCAATCAGTTGGAAGTGGTGCCGATGAATTTATAAGAGAATTTTCCTGGCCTCTTTCAGCTGATTCAAGTACATCTCTTGGTTTCTGGTATTATATATCCGATGTAAGCCTGTTTGAATCTGAAAACCAGGTAGAACTTGGCAGTGGTGGGGAGCCGGATGTAAATGAATATCACTGGGTATTGGATAACAGCAGTTTAGAAAATGGCTGGAATTATATTAATTTAGAATTCAAAACAGCAGAAATAACTGGTGGCGAGCCGGATATGAATTCGCTTAACTGGTTTAGAATATATCATTTAAAAAGTGGAAATATGATTACAAGAATTGACGCTATCAAATTCAGGGGTGGTAGCGGTAACCAATTGCCAGTGGCTGATGCAGGTTCAGATCAGGCAGTTTCTGTTAGTGATAGTACTGATAGCCAGACAGTAATCTTAGATGGATCAGAAAGCTTTGATTATGATGGAACTATAGTTAATTATTCATGGACAGAAATGGATTCGGAAATAGCAACAGGAGTAAATCCTACAGTAGTCCTTTCGGCGGGTCACCATACCATAACTCTAAGGGTTACTGACAATGAAGGAGCTACTGATGATGATCAGGTAATAATAATTGTTAGTGGAGGTTTTCTTGATAATTGTGATTCAAAAACAGGCTGGGCATCAGCTAATACATTGACGGTAAATACTACTGATCAAAAACAGGGAGTTGGGTGCCTGGAAGCAGTCGGAAGTGGAACTGATGATTATAAAAAAACATTTTCACCGGTATTTTCGGTTGATCCTTCTGCATCGCTGGCTTTCTGGTACTATGTATCAGATATTAGTCAACTTGAATCTTCGAACCAGGTTGAACTTGGTAGTGCCGGCAAACCGGATTCCTATGAATATAATTGGCAATTAAATAACTTAGAAAATGGCTGGAATTATATTACTTTGAAATTTAGCGAAGCAGGCATTACCGGTGGAGAACCTGATTTAGATGGAATCAACTGGTTTAGGCTGTATCGTTTTAAAAGTGGAGATGTAACCACCAGAATTGATGGTATCAAATTTAGTGGCGGTAACAGTAATCAAATGCCTATAGCGAATGCAGGTCAGAACATAACAGTATCTGATAACGATGGCAGTGGTAGTGAATTAGTAACATTAGATGGTTCAGGCAGTAGTGATTCTGATGGTGAAATAGTCAATTATTCCTGGAAAGAAGAGGATTCTGAGATAGCAACCGGTAAAAATCCAACTGTCGAATTATTATGTGGAGTTCATACAATAACATTAATAATTACCGATAATGGTGGAGCCACTGCCACTGATCAGGTGACTGTTACTGTAGAAGCTTCTACTGCTATTAACGGGGAAAATGGTATGCCGGATAAATATTCTTTGAGCCAAAACTATCCAAATCCATTCAATCCAAATACTACAATTAAATATGGATTAAAAGAAAATTCTTTTGTGAAAATATCCATTTATAATCTTAATGGAGAGTTAGTAAAAACTCTTGTTAATAGTCAAAAAACAGCAGGATATCATCAAATTATATGGAATGTAAATGGTATTCCATCAGGAGTATATTTGTATAAAATTGATGTGGAAGGCAAATTTAGAGAAATCAGGAAATGTATTTTGATGAAATGACAAAAAGTACAAGAATTATTTATAAATACAGGTATAAAAAATAAAAGAAGTAATCGAGTAAAAAATCAGGAGTAAAAAAATGCAAGGAAACCATAAGAAAAGTCAAAATCTCTTTTTGGCTACAATTATTCTGCTACTTATGTTGGGGAGTAGTATATCTGCCCAGAAACATAGTGCTACTTCAGCACATACATCCTATATCGGCCTTTCAATGACCGGTTATCAGGGATGGTTTGGTACCCCTGGCGATGGTGGTACAAACAGTTGGCGTCATTATAACGGATCAAACGGATTCAACCCGGGTTCGGCTTCTATAGAATACTGGCCCGACATGCGGGAAGCCGATGAAGATGAAAAATATCTCACAAATTTTGTAAAATCCGATGGCTCTCCTTGTTATGTCTTTAGTTCGGTTCATCCCAAGACTGTTAGCAGGCATTTTCAGTGGATGAAAGAGTACGGTATTAGCGGTGCCTTTATGCAGCGTTTTCGAAGCGATTTTGGGATAAGACCAACAATGAATAAAATTCTTCAGAATGCCCTGGATGCTGCCCGGGAACATGATCGTGCCATAAGTTTGATGTATGATATTGGAGCAAATATATATGTCAATGGTGTGCCAAATGATGCTAAAAGAACAGAAGAAGTAAATAAAATTTTTAATGATTGGAAAGAATTGATTGATAACCTGAACCTTACTACCGGTGGAGATGACCAGCCCTATCTCTATCATAATAATAAACCGTTGATTGTTTTATGGGGTGTTGGTTTTAATCATCGTCATGGAGTTAATAAATTAGATATGCAATACTGGGTGGAACTTGTGGATTCTTTGCAAAACAGTCCGGAATATGGTGGATGTTCTGTTATGCTGGGTGTTCCGACTCATTGGAAATCCGGGGGACATGATTGTATCAGTGGAGCAGAGCATACCAAATTGTTGAACCTGATCAAAACAATTGATATCATTCAACCATGGCATACCAGTCGCTTTACCAGAAATGAGATGAGCGGAGAATTCAAAAATTTAGTTCAAAATGATATTCAATGGTGTAATACTTATGGAGTTGATTATACACCAACTGTTTCGCCCGGTATCCGGGAAAAAATTCTACATGGGAATAATTATGAAAAACCTCGTGAAGGGGGATATTATTTCTGGGATATGGCAAAAGCAGCTATAGAGGCAGGAAGTGAAATGCTGTATTTGGGAATGTTTGATGAAGTGGATGAAGGTACACAATATCATAAAATTGATAATAATCCACCCTTTTTTAGTAATTCTCTCAATTTTGCAACTTACGGTAACGATCCTGAAGATCATTATCTCTGGTTGGCCGGAGAAGCCACCCGTGCTCTTCGCGGTGAGTTTACTATGGGTTCACAATACCGAGATAGAGCAGATGCAACAGATTGGCAATCGGGAATTGAGTTTGTTGATAATGGTGACACCTTGGAAATGTATATTTCCACTGACGCAACCGGTCGGAAAGTCTATTTTGCTGACGCATATAAAGTACCTGATGGTGCACCAACTCTTGGGATATTAAGAGATACAATGTTATTCAAACATGAACTGACCGGTAGTGCATTTCAACTTGATTCTGAAAGCAGAGGACTGTACATCCGCTTAGTTGAGGTTGATGAAAACACTGGTCAGGTGCTGGCATATAAAGCGGTAGCTCCTTTTGTCGATTTTGGAACCATTCCTTATAATACAGGATTTGAAGATGGTATACTGGATCAGCGTTATTGGATTGTGGAAAGAGAGAATGAAAATAGCCGAGTGCAGGTCACCGGAGATTATTCTCCCTATAATGGAAATTTTCATCTGGCAATGGATGTTGTTGAAAGTGGAAATTATTCGACTGGTGCAGCTTTGCTTCATCTTGATAATTCGACAGTTATAACAAGACTCAATCTGAATTTTTACTGGAAAACTTTTGGTAATGCAACTGATGAAGAGAACGGAATCTATTTTTCAGATGATAAAGGCGTTACTTTTAAAAAAGTATATGATTTAACCAATGGAAGTAATGAATACCAACCTGTTTCCCTTAACATTAATGAACTGATTGCAGCCAATGAATTAAATTTTAGTGAACACTTCATTATAAAATTTCAACATAGAGGCAATGCTGCAATGCCTGGCGGCGGCTTTGTGTTTGATAATATAAATATCTCTCACAGTACAGAGAAATCCGGATTTGCCCGATATCTTGGCTATGATACAGAATTACAAGGTAACTGGACAGCAAATTATGGATTTGAAGGACACGTTATTGTAGGTAAAGATCAGTCTTTACCGGATTATGCTACAATTAACTGGGATGCAGATAGTAAAACTGTAGTTTGGGAGGACAGCAGTTCCGATGTCAGAGGTTTGGTTTTTGATGATACTATGCCATCTGACAATAGAATTTTAGCCGCCCGTTATGCCGAAGAACAGGATCATCCCTGGATTTTTACAATAGATGTCGGCGATTCAAGTCATGATGTTTCTATGTATTTTCTGGATGGTGATAATCAGGACAGAGAATTTATAATTGAAGTAATAGACGCTTCAAACGGTGATGTTTATGATGCTCAGACGATTAAGGATATTCAAAACGGGAAATGGATTACCTGGAGATTAAGAGGAAAAATTACTTTTGTGATGAAAAGATTGCAGGGATCTGGTGCGGTAGTTTCAGGTATATTTTTTAATCCGTCTTCACCTTTAAATATTGAGGTCGAGCATTCGTTAACTTTTGATGGAAACAATGATTTTGTAGATTGTGGAAGAGGTGAGTCGTTACAAATTTCCGGAACGGAAATAACACTGGAAGCCTGGTTTAAAATGGATACTGCCAAAGACAATACCTGGCAAAGCACTATCCTTGCTATGGATCATGGGGAAGCCGGTAATGATGTAGGTTATTTCTTACGGGCTAATGGTAATGGACATATTAATTGGGGTTTCGGTGATGGTAGTTGGCACGAAGTAAAAAGTGAGAGCGGAATACAACTCTTTGAACTTGATACCTGGAATCATGTTGCCGGAGTCTATGATGGCAGCTCTCAGAAAATGTTTCTGAATGGCAACTTAGTAGCTGTTGTAAATTCTTTGAATGCAGGAATTTCACCGACACCGGAAGAAAACTTATATATAGGCTCTACTCCGGCATTTACTAATCGTGTAATAGGCGCAAGTTTGGCTGAAATACGTATTTGGAACGTAGCCAGAACTGACAGCGAAATAAAAGAATTTGCTACAAAGAGAATTACCGGTGACGAAACCGGATTGGCCGGATATTGGCCAATTAATGAAGGTGAAGGACAAACTATTTTTGATAACACTGCAAATGGTAATGATGGAATCCTGGGTGGAACTACCGATGAAACCGGTTTTGATCCGGTATGGATTCAGGGCGGACCGATAGTACAATTGGTTGATATTATGGAAAATTATAATGGCAGTTTTGAAGATAATATGGCCAATTGGCGTTTTTACGAAGTACCAAATTCTCTGGGTAGTACAGCTGAAATTATTCAGGGTGATGTTGTGCATGGTGCCAATGCTGTAAAAATTACTTATGTGGAACCTGATGAAACTCTTGGAGACCGTTCTTTGGATTTATGGGATTCAAATATGGCATTAGAACCTGAAACTGAATATTTTGCTAAATTCTGGACAAAAGCAGATTCTGCTGATATTGGCAAATTAAAAGTAACTTATGGTTTTTTTAATGAGAACAGACAAGTTGTATCCGAGGATGGTGTGTCGTTTGATATAACCAATGAATACCAGGAATATGAATTCAGTTTTATTTCACCGGAAGCTACGGCAATGGGTTGGTTGGCATTCAGATGGAAAGATGAGAGCAATGATACTTTTCTACCCGGTGTTCTCTATTTTGACCATGTTCAATTATGGAGAGAAGATACAGTTTTTGTTGATATAGATGAATTTTCAGATAATACTCCTGATAAATTTGAACTTAAACCAAATTATCCTAATCCATTCAATCCAACTACTACCTTGGAATATAAACTACCAAAAACTGCTCAGGTACAACTTAGTATCTATAATCTACGAGGTCAAAAAGTTGTAGAATTAGTAAACCGCGAAAATAAAGCCGGGACTTATCGTGTTGTATGGAATGCTGAAGGAATACCAAGTGGAATTTATATTGTCGCTCTCAAAACAAACTCACAATTATTGACTAAGAAAGTGACGATGTTAAAATAATAAAATCCATTCAGAGTGGATTTGATATGTAGAAAACTCAGAAAAAGATTTTTCTTAATTCTTAGTGATCTGTTTATCAAATCCACTGGTAGTGTGCAGAAAAGTGTGTCTCGAACCTCCACCATATTTTATGTTTTAATCATTAAACATACCATTCATTTTAAATTTTTCTTCATTTTTAAATTTATAAATTGGATATGTA
>JAOZSR010000146.1 GCA_029939575.1 Fidelibacterota bacterium | reverse complement strand
ATTGATAAATATTTTTTTACCATTGCGAACTTATCTCCAATCCATAATAAATTTCCGGATTTTTTTCTCTGTCACTGTTAGTATATGGATTATCCCAAAGTGCCCGATCATCAAAAAGATTATTAATATATAATGAAAATTCGGTTTTTTGAGACAATGATTTGCTAATTCGCAGATCAAAAAGCCACCTGTTACCATAATCATATTTTTCATTATCATACCAATGGGTCATACCCTGATAAAATGTATATTCAACGTTGTTTATTTCATAGAGGTATTGAGCAGAATGATATACTGCCTGTTTGTATTCTAATGGAATCTGTTGAATATCCAAAGTTATCCATGCTCCTAATCTCTGACTGACATAATTAACCTGGTAATCGATAATAACTTTTTCTCTCCAGGTTGTACTTGGATTGTACCAGTAAGATTCTCCAAGTGACAAGTCGGCCCTGTCAGAATAGGTTGTTTTTTTTCTGCCTGATTCAGAATATCTATAAGTAATATTCATTTTAAACTGTAAGTTTTTGATTCTTTTAGTTCTAATCAGAAATTCAAAACCATAAGAATCTTTCCATCCCAAATTTTCATAAATCGAATAATCTGCAGCAGTGATTGTATCGGATTTTATATCATAGCCATAAGGATAGGTGCGGGACGAGGGACTGTTATCAGAGTTTGTATAGTAACCAGTCAGGGAGAAGCCAATTAGTTTATGAGGACTCCAATCAATTGACGCTTCGTATTTGGATGTTGAATAGGCCTGTAAATTCGGATTTTGTTGTAATTGCATTTCCTCTACAACCACATCATCCTGCACATATTTAAAATATGAAGGAGGTTTGTAAAGATATGCCAGGGATATGGATTTCGCACTTTTCCCTGCGCCAAATCTGATTCTTATGCCATCTTTAATAAAATATTGAAAATTAAAACGGGGACAAAAAAATTCACCATTTTGAGTATCTAAAAATCCCCGGGATATGTCAATACCTTTTGGATTAAAAGCCGTATATCTCAGACCAAGCATCAAATTATACTTTCGGGAAAATAATTTCCCCTTGATTTTATCCTGTATAAATAAACTATATTGGTTAATAGGGTCGTAATCACTATAAGAATAAGAACGTTTTGTTGAGTACATACCATAATAATTCCAAAAAGGATGTAACACAAGCCCCTCACCAATATTACTCTCAAATTTTCCATAAAATCCGGTTAAAAAATTATGCTCCTGGTTTCCAAGATTAAAAATATAATTATATTTTAAATTGCTGTTTATGCTAATTTCATAACCTTTTATCTGTTTTTTACCAATATATCCCGACAAAGTAGTATCGGATAATTCCATTCCGTTATATTCTATAGTTGTATCACTGGCTATAATAACCTGTTCAGCAATAAATCTTTCATTAAAATCCAGTTTCCTGTTAAGATTTAAACTTAACAAGCCTTTATATTTTGTATTCTCTGCTTTTTGATAATCAAAGGAAAAAGTAGCAGATGTTTTATAACCTTCATTATAATCTTTTAATTTATAAATACCGATTGGTTTATCGCTATCCAAAATTTTAGTTAAAGTGAAAATAGATTTTGTTTCTAATCTGTCATCAAGAAAGGGCTTGTTATAACTTAATTTTCCATATAATCTATGATACTCATCACCATCTTCACGTAGATTCCGTTCACTGAATCCATAGTTAAAATGATAATCAACAAAACTTTTTCTAAATTTATATCCACCACTATAACTGGCGGTTTTTGTATCCGGATTTAATTTTGCTTTTAGTTTATTTTGTACATAACCTGATTTTGTTTTAACCTTAATGATCCCGTTACTAAAATTTCCATATTCAGCAGATGGAATTCCGCTTATAACTTCAACAGATTCAATGTTGTCAGCAGGTATTGTACGCAAATCAATCCCACTACGGCCTGAAAAATCGGCATTAGCTCCTGAAGAGATTTCATTTCCATCTACAACAATTGTACTTCCAAATGATTCCAGTAACCCATCTGTTCCATCTAATGTAAGAGACCTGATTCCAACATAACTCTGCTTGGACAGACCGGGGTTTTGGGTTTTTTCAACGCCTGGTATAAGATTTAAAATATCGCCCAGGTTGCTGGCCTGCATATGCTCTATTTCACCGGAACTGATTTTTCTTGTTGTGACTGCTTCTTCAGGAATAATCTCATCACCATGAGATTTAACTTCAATGCTACCTATCATAAAACAGTAATC
Organism: Fidelibacterota bacterium; assembly: GCA_029939575.1. Lineage (GTDB taxonomy): Bacteria > Fidelibacterota > UBA2242 > UBA2242 > JAOZSR01 > JAOZSR01. The sequence goes on along the minus strand of JAOZSR010000146.1, from coordinate 3,793 downwards.
AGAAGATTCCCCTGTTTTTCTTTTTTCTCCACTTTGTCTTTTTTGATTTTTACCACGACGACAATCCAAGTTTTTTAAAAGACCAATATTGCATTCATAATTTTTCAATGGTTCTACAGTAAAATCAAATAATACATTTTTATAATAATCAGGCTTTGAAGCCTCAATCTGATAAATTCCGGAAGTAATATTTCCCATGAAATAATTACCATTTTTATCGGTAATAACAGTTTGTATGATAGTATTTTCAGGAATTTTTATTAAGCTTACAATTGCATCATCAAGTGGAGTTTTATCCAATCGGTTCTTTATAGTTCCCGAAATATCGGAAGCAATTATAACTATAGGAAAAATAAGAATCGTTAAAATTTTTTTCATACAATAACCATTTTACTTATGTTTTAGAAAAGCATTTTAAAATACTTCTTTTTTGTCACAAAAGAAACTAAACATTTGTATTAAAATCGATTTATCAAATTTGACAATCCCAAAAAATGTAAATTTGTCGTCATTGTGAATGAGGTACAAATGAAGAATCTCCTACAATTATCGACGAGATTCTTCGTTGCTACGCTATCTCAGACTATATCCGGCTTTCGACGGGAAAACAGCTTCGATTCTTTTTACGAAACCATTAAACTTAAATTAATAAAATTGATTTTACAAAAAAAGATATGTAAAAACTCTCATTCTGTAAATGTCAAAATCACAATTTGTAGCAATAAGAAATTGTCATCTTTTCAATATTTTTGTCGAAAATTTTGTTCGATATTTCGTTTATAATTTAATTTTAACCAGAGATTTATTTTTCCTGTTTAATTGGCATAAAAATTGTTTAAATTATTTTAAAGATAATTGAAATAATTTTATGAATTTAAATTTTGGAAAAAGTAAGAAAACTATGGATAAAAAAATAATTGAATGCAAAAATCTGAAGCATATGTATGGAGATTTTCTTGTTTATAATAATATAAATTTTTCTGTAGAACCGGGGAAAATTTTTGGATTGTTAGGTAAGAACGGAATGGGGAAAACAACCACCATTAATATTATGATGGGATTTTTAAGGCCAACTTCCGGGAATATTAAAATTTTTGGAGAAGAATCTCATAAAATCACTCCTGCAACCAGGGCGAAAATCGGGCTTCTGCATGAAGGACATCTCGCCTATGAATTTTTTACAATTGAGCAGGCTGAAAAATTTCAATCTCGTTTTTACCCCAGATGGGAAAGGAAATTTTATTATGATTTAATGGATAAAATGGGAATGAATTATAACCATAAAATTTCAAAAATGTCATGCGGCCAGAGATCCCAGGTTGTACTGGGATTGATAATGGCGCAGATGCCGGACTTAATGATTCTGGATGATTATTCCATGGGATTAGATGCTGGCTATCGCCGCCTTTTTATTGAATACCTGAAACATTATGTAAAGGAGAGAAATACAACGGTATTGATCACCTCGCATATTATTCAGGATCTGGAAAAATTGATAGATGACACAATAATAATAGGCAATCAAAAAGTATTATTGGATATGAATTTTAAAAAATTCCTGGATAAGTTTCATCAATATAATTTTACATATCCTGAAAATATTGATCTGGATAGAGATGAGGTTATATCCAACATTGAATTTATTGGTAATGAATATTCCATATATTCATTCAAGAATAAAAACAAGGTCATTGAATATTTGCATCAAAAAGATATTAAAGTTTCATCCGGAGATATCATTGAAATACCTATGACGCTGGAAGATGCATTTATTGGTCTTACTGGAAAATATTAAAGGTGAAATATGTATAAATCATTATTTGAAAAAGAAATTAGTAAAACAAAATGGGTGCTGCTTGCGTATTTATTAGTCAGTTATATAGCACTTTTATCTATCACATCAGATTTACATTATGCATTCAAAACACATGGGGCTATCAAATATTGGCTAAATGTAATTACTTATCATTCTTTTTATTTTGAAATATTTAAATTCATTCCGATTATTGGTGGATTTGCCCTGGCAATATTACAATTTGTGCCTGAAAGCCTAAATAAAAAATATCGTCTGTCCTTTCATTTACCTATAAATGAAAAAAAATTATTACTATTTTATCTTTTATTCGGAGTTGTTTCGATCTTGTTGATTAATATAGTCGTAATGATAGGATTTATATTTATTTCATCAAGGTATTTTCCTCATGAAATTGTGACTGTTTCTGCTTTATCTATGATGCCATGGTTTATAGCCGGGATAATAATTTATTTAGGAACAGCTACTGTTACAAGTGAGCCTAACTGGTTTCAAAAAATAGTTCTGGGTACAATGACTTTTTACAGTATTAACTTATTAATACAGGAAAAATTGTTTTGTCAATATGACAATATTCTAGGATATTATATCATTTTGATATCATTATATATAATCATAATACTATTCCCCGGTCATCGACTTAGAAAGGGAGCAAAATGATACTGAATAAATTAGCAAGATATGCAATTATAATAATTATTATTATTGTTTCATCTGTTCACCTACCAAAATTTTATAATAAAATTTTTGATAAAAGTGATGGTAGTCCACATTTTTATTATAGTTCCATAAAAAATGATTTTGTTTACTTCCAATTTCAGGATAGTGGAATGAAATATACTGATCTTCAGGATAATGTATATACTCGAAAAAGTTTTGAAAAATTGTTACCTTTTACTTTTTATCGTGATTTGATTAATTGGGGTGTTATGCCTGATACAATACAAGGCGTTGCTATAGATGCCTCGGTTATTCATAAAAAGAGTGCACGCTATCGCTTAAAAGCCAAAACCCTGGATTTAAAAGAAATTAAACTTTATCCTCTTTTGGAAAGCCAATCAGATTTTACTAATCTTTCTTTCCCTCCTGAGGTTTTTCGTATTCAGGATCGAATTGAATTTATTAATGGCAGTGATAATGAAATAAACCTGGAAATGACTCAAAAATTTAATCAAGTTTTTATTGAAAATGGTTTTAAATTTCCTGCACAAATAATTGCCGGAAACCCAACTACAAAAAAACCTTTCGATGAAGGCTATCTAATTGTTGATAATGATGGTTACGTTTTTCATCTGAAAAAAGTTAAGGGTGAGCCATTTTTAGTTAAAACAACTATTCCCAACAATCTTAACATCAAAAAAATTCTTGTGCAGGAAACGATCACTAAAAAAGTCTATGGCTTTTTAATTACTGAAACAAGTGATTTTTATATGATTAGTTATGATGATTATAGGTTAATTCCCATCACTCTAAAAAATTATATTGCCGACCAAATGGATTTGGGAATTAGTGTTAATCCACTTCATGTTCTTTTTAAGTATGATGATAATTACAATTTTCACTCTTGTGTATTTGACAGCAATTATAATTATATAGATCATACACAAAAGTCAAAACCCTTTAAATATCAAAAATTAACAGAAAAAGTAAAACATATGATTTTCCCATTTTCAATAATTACAACCAATAATTTTTCAAGTTTACAACATTTTTCGTTGAAACTCCATTCAATGTTAAGTATTATTGGTATTCTGGTATCATTGATTATTGGATTTGTTGTAAAAATCAAAAATCATGAAAATATTGCAGATAACTGGTTCGACTTTGTCATAATTCTATTTACAGGCACTTACGGGCTGATTGCAGTGCTTCTTATTAAATCGGATAGTTGGGATTAAAAATAGTCAGTTTTTAATTAGAACTCATCCCCTCTCAATCTATTATCGAAAAACTATAATTTGACTCACTCCCCTTCTCTTA
>JAOZSR010000145.1 GCA_029939575.1 Fidelibacterota bacterium | reverse complement strand
GATTATTGGTATTAGTTAGGATCCTAGCGTACCTATATATTTATACTAATAAACTACATATTTCAATAACTAAAGTTATAAACGAATTTGCCATTCGTCAACCAAATTCATTTGTTGAAGTTATTGATGAAAGTAGGTTATACAAAAGTTTATTTATTTCTTATGGTAAACCTGATGAGGTGATAGCAACAAAAATTAATAAAATTTTAAAATCTAGAGGTGTAAAAACATGGTTTTTTCCAGAAGATAGCATTCCAGGTGAAAAATTACATAGAATGATGAGTGAAGCCATATATAAATATGATTGTATATTATTAATTTGTTCTAAAGATTCTGTTGCTCGCTTGGGTGTTTTAAATGAAATTGAAAGGATGCTAGAGCGTGAAGCAAATGAAGGTGGAACCGCAATAATAATTCCTGTTGCATTAGATAATTACATTTTTAGTGAATGGAATCCTATACGTGAAGATATTAAACAACAAGTTTTATCTAGAGTTGTAAGCAAAATTGATAATAATAATTTTGATTTAGAAATTGAAAAGATACTTTTAGCATTAGGTCGTTAGGTAAATAGAAAAATATATAACATTCGAGTGCAGATGAACACCGAAAGATGTTCTGCGAATTTTTAGATTTTCAGGTTGATAATTGAATTTAGTCCTCCAATTTGGTGGAATAAACACAATTAAGTTTACATAGTTGATGGGTACAATTAAAAAATGAAGGAAACTCCCAATACAATTAAGGCAAAAGAGATACTTGAAAATAAATCAGGATTCCCAGTAATAATCAAGACGCTTGATGAATTATCAATAGAATATAATTTACCTAATATTAAGGAGTATTTTGGAGTTCATAATTTTAATGGAAAAGAACATATTATTGGAGTAAACTCTAACAAACCTGAAACTAACGAAACCACATTCGTCCATGAGTGTATCCACGGAATAATGGTAGCTGAAGGCTTTCCAAGAGTTGAATATTTATATCTAACAGGAAATCCACAAGAAGAGAAAATTTTAAAAATACTTACTAGTTATTTCAGTTCATCTATTCAACATCCAGAAATTTATAGAAGAATGAATGATGATTTTGAATTAAACATGAGTAAATATTTTCAAGGTTTAATAATTCAAAAGAAAAATAGACTACAAAAGAAGCCAGACAACTTCAATAATGATATTGAAAAAGTTTTTTCCATTCAACAGGATATTATTGACGGTCATGAGTATTTTTTTTACGAACCTAAATCCAAGACTGAAATCTTGAATGAATTACAAGAAAAATCGAATGGTGCATATAACTTTCTCCTTGGAATACAAAAAGCAAAGTTTGACTTTTACACTCCGAATTCTAACAGAGAATCAGCTAAAAAGTTTCTTAAAAAAATTATTAAATACGGAGAAAAAAGAATTGGATCCTCACTTACAAAGAGATTTTGGAGCAATTTGAAAATAAAATAATTGTGTCCAACAATTTGTATAAAACATAGTGTAGACAGTAGTTTCCACAATTTTTCATCTCTTAATAAACTTAGTCTTAGTGGACAAGTATACAGTTATAAAATGTCCTGTGTTACATACTCTGGAATCATATCTATCAAACCGGGTTATTAATCCAACCTTAAAATACAAATTAATCCAATGAGATTTTTCATTGCATTAAACAAAGTAATGTGATAATATTTGCTTTCATAGTATTTTGGAATTTTGTCTAATTGTTTGAAAGTAATATAATAATTTACATTTCTTGAAATACTCAATTTTTATTTTGGGGCAATACTTTTTTAAATTATTGAAAGGAGTAATATTTAATGAGCAAATTCCTATCCTGGATTGAACGTACCGGTAATAAATTACCTCACCCTTTCTGGTTATTTATTTATCTGGCCGGTTTTATTCTCGTTACATCATTATTTTGTGGCCTGTTCAATGTTTCTGTCACTCATCCGATAACAGGAGAAACAATTGTAGCCCAAAATTTAATTTCTCAATATGGCCTTCAACGATTTGTTTTAGAAATGGTTGATACCTTTGCCAATTTCCCACCCTTAGGATTAATGCTTGTAATGTTGATGGGAGTTTCCCTGGCAGTTCATTCAGGCTTGCTGGAAACCTTACTTGGACGCCTTACCCAAGTTCCGGATTTTTTTGTTTATCCTATTATCGTAATAACAGGAATCATGGGAAACCTTGCCTCAGATGCAGGAATTGTTGTGGTGCCACCACTGGCAGCTGTGGCCTTCAAAAAAATGGGAAAAAGTCCATTAGCCGGTATAATCCTGGCATATGCCGCTTGTACTGCTGGATTTACAGCCACCTTAATTCCAAGAGGAACAGATGTTCTTTTAGCCGGATTTACAAACTCTGCTTTAGAGGATCCCAATATGCATGTGGGTGCGGCAGCAAATCTATACTTTATGATTGCATCGGTTTTTCTTCTGGCAATTGTTATGTCATGGGTTGGGAAAAAATACACACTTCCCCTCTGCGAAGGTACTGAACCAATTTTATTGGAAACAAAAGAAACCGCCGAAGACAGTGAAGCCAAAAAGAAAGGCCTATTTTGGTCATTAATTGCTATTAGTATTTATACAATATTAATTTTACTGACATTAATTCCTAAAAATGGCTTGCTCAGATACGATATCAGTAAAATTAAGACTATTGAACTCAATGAAAATAAACAAAATGTTGATTTAGACTGGATAAAAGGAAAAACTACTTCTTCCACAGTTAATGAGAATCGACAATTCGCAGTAACACATGATGGTCAAAAGTTAATCTTAAATGATGTAGATCAACCAAGTTGGGTAAATGGTGCTGAAGCGCGAATATATTTACCAGAAGGTGAAACCAACATTAATAAAAGTAATGTAATAAAAATTGACATTATGCCCAGTGTTGTGCGTGGTCCTTTTTTCCGCGGAATGGTTGCGATCCTGTTTTTCTTTTTTGCTATTCCAGGGACCATTTATGGTATTTTTGTAGGCAAGATAAAAGGGCTTGCAGATATTCCGGGAATGATGACAAAAAGTGTTAAAGGCATTGCCAGTATGATCGTTTTAGTATTGGTTATTTCTCATTTTGTTGTCTTTTTCCAATGGTCTAACCTGGATCGAATTGTAGCTATTTCCGGTGCCAATATTTTAAATCAAATGAAATTCCAGGGTCCATTACTTATGGTTTTTACGACATTGATTGTCATGATTTTAAATGTATTTATGGGATCAAGTTCGGCAAAATGGGCTATGCTTGCGCCGATTATTGTACCAATGTTCTTATACCTCGAAAATCCAATTTCCCCGGCTGTTTCCCAGTTAGTATATCGAATCGGTGACTCGATTAGTAATGGTATTTCACCGCTGTATCCATACTTTCCACTGGCGCTTGGCTGGTTGAGAGAATATCGAAAAGATGCCGGCGTTGGAACCTTGATTAGATTACTTTTACCCTATGCCTTTTTTACTGGAATCGCCTGGATTCTTTTACTCGTATTGTGGTATTTTATTGGATTACCAGTAGGCCCGGGACAAATGATTCGCTAATATACTTTTTTGATAAATAACAAGCCCCTAATTAATATAATTGGGGGTTTGCTATTTATGGGCATTTCTAAAATAAAATATTCTCCACTCAACTAACCAAAATACACTTTCATTCCCGAACCAATACAATGTCTGATAAAAGTTTTAGTCAGACTATTTTCTTCCTTGCAAAATTCAACAAAACACATTATACTCTTCCCAATGAATAAATCACAACATAATATTATTCTTGGATTACTGTTATTAATATGCGCAATATTTATTGGAGCCGCATTTATAGTTGACGGTGTTTTCCCAACCCTAAATGGATTTATAAAACTTCAGATGAGCCCTGCGCGGCTCTTAAGTGACTTTGTAGCATTACAAGGTATTGGGGCTGCATTTTTTAATGGAGCAGCTGTTGCTTTAATCGGAATAGGAGTAATCCTAATAAGTGGAGTTAAGTTTTCGGGAGCGACATTTGCCGCAGTACTAACAATACTTGGATTTGGCTTGTTTGGAAAAACACCTGTCAATATTTTGCCAATTATTTTTGGAGTATATCTTGCGGCAAAAACTGCAAAACGACAGTTCAAGGAGTATCTGATTATCGCACTTTTTGGGACAGCTCTTGGTCCATTGGTGAGTTTTATATCATTTGAACTGGGAGGTTCACAATTACCATTATTTCCTGCAATATTTCTGGGTACAGGTGCAGGAGTACTTACTGGATTTATACTTCCCGGCATAGCGATTTCAATGCTCCATTTGCATCAGGGATATAATCTTTACAACGTTGGCCTAACTTGTGGTTTTATTGGTATTTTTGCTGCATCCTTCTTTAAAATTGGAGCATACACATTTACTTCCCTTCCCTATTGGTATAATGAGTCTCATCCAATACTTGTCTATATACTACCGGCTATCAGCATTCTGCTAATTTTGGTTGGAATTATTCTTGATAAAAAAAATATCTTAAAAAACTGGATTTCCATACAAAAACAATCAGGTCGTCTGCCTTCTGATTTTTTTGATCTTGCCAGCCTTGGATCAGGATTTTTTAATGCCGGTCTTATTGGAATTATTGGCTGCGTTTTGGTTTTTTTAACAGGATCAAGTTTCAATGGCCCTGTTCTTGGTGGAATCCTGACTATTATTGGTTTTGCAGCCTTTGGCACTCATCCGAGAAATTCACTTCCGATTATAGCAGGTGTGATTATCTGTGCAGTTTTATTTCATCTTTCTCTCAATAGCCCTGGTGTTATCCTGGCCATTCTTTTTTGTACAACTCTGGGACCTTTGGCAGGACAGTTTGGTATTCTAATGGGTCTCCTTGCAGGATTTATCCATATGATAATGGTTTCCCAAACCGGATCATGGCATGGAGCAATTAACCTGTATAACAATGGCTTTGCCGGTGGTCTTACTGCTGCTTTGCTGGTTGCCATTATACAATGGTTTAAAAGCAATACAACGATTAACCCAAATGCAATGTTAAAAAAGACTGTAAATAGGATTTTTTCAAAAAAGGATAAATAATGGAAAAGAAAGATCTAATTCTTCATTTAATCGGTGAGATGTCAAATTTTATTTTAAATAAAGACCCCAGTCGTTTGGTTATCTCTCTTCATCAGGAAGAGGACGGTTTCCATTTGGCTGTTGTAGATAATAATGAATATACAGACGAAGAGGTTTCTTCAATAGAACGAGCATTGAACAGTAAAAAACGACCGGAACTTGCCGGATATTACGGTGCAATGACAGGTCATGATCTTTTAGGTAGTGCGCGTCTTGATTTATTAGGCTGGCAAATCAAACATGCAGATGTTCAAATATTTGGTGGTGGTTTAAAGATAGATCTGTGGTTGGGAAGTGATCGTTTTGAGACGGATAAATTTAATATACCCAAAAAGAAAAGCTAGAAAATCTACATTTAACCATACAAAATAATATGTAGCGATCTTTTAAAAAAATAACAGATAATTATAAAATATATGAAATCCTTAGTTTCAACTCAATATTAGTACTTTCTGAGTTTTGTTGAAAAAACCCGAACGTTAATTTCCCCCAACCTAAATAGCACTATTTATCATAATAATAACAATTAGAACAATTATGTTTTTATGTCTCAACAAAGTATCCGATAAAAATTAGTATATTTTGACATATAAAGCGGGATACAAAATGGGATACGGATTTGGCTATTTTGTCATACTCACAAGAATGGGCTAAGAATTACATTTTTTGATGCTTTAGATTTTAGTTCAATGTCCCGCTGAAAAAATGCCGAAATAATATTGCGAATACTTGTATATAGAATTATTAATGATTAAGTTGCTGCCAATTATTAAAATATGAATATCAAAAGTACTTTGAATATTAAATGCGGAATAGTTTCTATTATATAGCAAATCTTTCTACATATAGCAATAAGTTTCTTAATGAAGAAACTTATTTGGAAGGATTTTGGGTGGTTAATAAAATGTTATATAAGGAATAAAATATGAGATTTAGTCCTCCATCAAAAGAAGCA
>JAOZSR010000014.1:3976-55351 GCA_029939575.1 Fidelibacterota bacterium | reverse complement strand
AACAAACAACTTTGTTAAAATTATCTATCCAAATTTTCTTTGTTCCAAAAAAATGTTTTTCGTTATGGTAAATAAATTGAAATGGTACTTCTTTCACCTTAATTATTGTTGGTCTTACTTGTCTTGAAACTACAATTTGTTCTTTTAATGATGGTTGTGTAATTAAATTGTGAATTTGCAAGGCAGAATAGTAACCAATGTAATGTACTGCATCTTGTACCAAATGTTCAGCTAACAAATGCCAGTCAGGCATAAATGTTTCAGCGTCTTGTTCATATGGAATTACATAATACAATCCTCTTTTCACTCTCATTAAAAGACCTCTGCGTGTCATATCACTAAGTAGTTCTCTTAATGCACTATCATTAGATTTTGGTAATGCCTTTTTTGCAAGTTCATAGTCAAAACAATTTCTGTCATGTTCATTAAAGAATGTCAGAATTTTATTAAATTATTTTGATATGTACTTATTTCTCATAGTTATCTTGTCAGATTAAAACTGCTTAAAAAGATATAAAACATATTTAATTGAATTGCAAAAAACCGAATTAAAATATCAATTATAGCATAATTGCCAAACACAACCTGATTTGGTTACTATAACCAATCTGTTTTTTTTGCGAGCCTTTGCAAAAAATAGCTCTTTTGGTTTTCTCGTATTGGCTTTTGTGTGCAGAAAAAAAAACAAATGTGCAATTTGTGCGTTGGCTTTTCATATCGTTTTTCTTTCCATTTCATTTATTATTTAATTTTTCTTTTATCATCAGTATTCCATCACTTAATAAAATTACCATTGTTATCCATTTTTTCAAAATTAACAGCAAATTAATCATTATTAATTCTGTATTCAAGTCCTAATCTGTGTTTCTGCATTAGAAAAAACAGTTATGATTTCTGATTTAATTAAGTCTTACTTTATGATATTTAAAAATAATTTTTTTGGAATTCTTCTATTCTTTTATATTAGTAAAATTATTAATGGAAAAATTTTAAAATCATAAAATAATTATATAAAAAAAGTGTTAATCTTGCATTTTAATGAAGAAATAATTTAACATTCTTGCATAATAAACTGTTTTATTTTTAATAATATCAATTTTTAATTAATTAATTTAAGTTCAGATTTAGAATATTAAATTATCTTAATATTATAGATTTCTTAAAATAAGCTTTGACTTTTATTTCATTTTTTGCCTAAACTACTTCTAATTCAAAAAGGTTTGGAGCACTAAAAAGTGATCTACAATTTAACTAAAAAAATCAAAATAATTTATTTTTTTAAACCCTAAAATTGATTTTCATACTAATAAATTTTTATTGATTTTAATTATTAATAATAAGTTAGGTTAGAGCATGAAAATACATGAATATCAGGCAAAAGAAATCTTAAAAACTTTTTCAATCCCAACTCCCTATGGCAAACCGGCATTTTCTAACAAAGAAGCATGTGCTTTTACCGAGAAGATAGGTTTTCCCTGTGTTATTAAAGCTCAGATTCATGCTGGTGGACGTGGCAAAGGTGGTGGAGTAAAAATCGCAGATTCCTCATTATCTGCTTACAAGGCTATTGATAATATTCTTGATAAAAAATTAGTCACAATACAAACAGGTGAAGATGGTAAAATCGTAAATCGTTTATTAATTGAGGAAACCATCGATATTAAGCAAGAATTTTATGTGGGGATTGTTATTGATCGTGAAACAGCCTTACCGGTGATTATGGTATCTACCGAAGGTGGTGTGGAAATTGAGAAAGTGGCTCAGGAGACTCCGGAAAAAATTGTAACTGAATATGCACTGCCCGGGTATGGATTACAGGAATTTCAATTAAGAAATCTGGCCTTTAGCTTGGGCTTAGAGGGAAATGCATTCAAAGAAGGAAAAAAATTGTTTAGAAATCTTTACAATGGCTTTCTTGAAACTGATGCCAGTTTAGTAGAGATTAACCCGCTTGTTTTAACAGGTGATAATAAATTAGTAGCTCTTGATGCAAAAATGACTTTTGATGATAACGCACTATACCGGCATCCGGAATTGTTAAAGTTAGTTGACAATGATGAAATGGATCCAGCCGAAGTCACAGCAGCTCAATACAATTTAAATTATATCCGTCTTGATGGTAATGTCGGATGTATGGTAAATGGGGCCGGATTGGCGATGGCGACAATGGATATCATAAAATTATATGGAGGTGAACCAGCCAATTTTCTTGATGTAGGCGGAATTGCATCTCCGGAAACTGTTGCCAATGGGTTCAAAGTTTTACTTTCCGATAAAAATGTTAAAGCCGTTTTAATAAATATTTTTGGAGGAATTGTACGGTGTGATCGGGTAGCTATGGGAATTATCAAGGCTATGGAAACTACTTCAATCGATGTTCCGGTAGTTATTCGGTTAGAAGGTACTAATGCAGATGAAGCTGCAAATATATTAAAAGAAAGCAAACTTGATTTTTTAGTTGCTACAAGTTTACAGTCAGCCGCAGAAATGGCTGTTAGCGCTGTTAAAAAAACCGGAGTCTGATAATATGAGCATTTTAATTGATAAAAATACAAAAGTACTTGTACAGGGTATTACCGGAAAAGAGGGTAAATTTCATACACAGAAAATGTTGGAATATGGGACTAAAATTGTTGGCGGAATTACACCTGGAAAAGGTGGCAGCAAAACAGAAGACAATCTGCCTGTATTCAATACTGTAAATGAATGTAAAAACAGTACAGGGGCTAATACTTCTGTTATATTTGTTCCTCCAAGATTTGCTGCTGATGCTATTTTGGAATCTATTGTAGCAAAAATTGACCTGGTAATCTGTATTACCGAGGGAATTCCAACTATAGATATGATTAAAGTTAGTACTGCTCTTAAAAATTCCAGTACCCGTTTAATAGGACCAAATTGTCCCGGAATTATTTCACCTGGTAAATGTAAAATAGGAATTATGCCCGGTTTCATCCATAAACAGGGTAGTATTGGAATTATTTCCAGAAGCGGAACACTTACTTATGAGGCGGTTTTTCAGGTAACAAATCTCGGTCTTGGTCAATCAACCTGTGTAGGAATTGGTGGCGATCCGATTATTGGAACTTCGTTTATTGATCTATTGGAATTATTTGAAAATGATCCTGAAACTGAAGCAGTAATTATGATTGGTGAGATTGGGGGAACAGCGGAAGAGAAAGCTGCTGAATTCATTAAAGCCAATATGAGTAAACCGGTAGTTTCCTTTATTGCCGGAGCTACAGCACCAAAAGGAAGACGGATGGGGCATGCAGGTGCAATAATAGCAGGTGGAAAAGGCACCGCATCTGAGAAAAAAGCCACTTTAAAAAAGGCAGGTATACATATTTCAGAAAGTCCGGCGGAAATTGGGAATACCTTAATGAAAGCTCTAAATAGATAAATGTAATAACTCAGATATTTCAAATAAATAATATTATGGAGGTCTTTTGAAAAAAATCAATGTAAAAGAAATTACACCGGTCATTAGAAAATTATTTATTGACGCTAATTATTATATTGAACAGGATCTGGTAGATAAAATGAACGAGTTCCTTGAAATAGAAAAATCAGAGACAGCCAGAGGCATTATTGAATTAATATTAGATAATCATGCTGAAGCAGCGTCTGAAAAAATGCCATTGTGTCAGGATACCGGAGTAGCCATAGTATTTCTGGAAGTTGGTCAGGATGTGCAATTTGTCGGGGGAAATCTAAATAATGCAATTAATGAAGGTGTCAGACAGGCTTATAAAGATGGCTATCTGAGAAAATCTATGGTCGATGATCCGGTTATTAAGAGAATTAATACAAAAGATAACACTCCGGCTATTATTTACACCGATATTGTGGATGGAGATAAAGTAAAAATTACTGTTGCTCCAAAAGGCGGTGGTGCTGAAAATATGAGTGAAGTAAAAATGATGAAGGCGGCTGACGGAATTGAAGGGGTTAAAAATTTTGTTGTTGACCGCATTATTCAGTCAGGAGGAAATCCATGTCCACCTGTTGTCGTTGGTGTTGGAATCGGAGGAAGTTTTGAGCAATGTGCTTTATTGGCAAAAAAATCTCTTTTACGGCCATTGGATAAAATAAATGAAGATTCGGTATGGGCTGAAGTGGAAGAAGAAATTTTGACCCGGATTAATGATTCCGGGATTGGTCCTATGGGATTGGGTGGAAATACAACAGCACTGGCAGTCAATATTTTATCTAAACCTTGCCATATTGCATCAATGCCGGTAGCAGTAAATGTACAATGTCATTGTCACAGACATAAATCAATAGTTTTAGAATAAAAAAATTATCCGGAGTAATAAAATGAGTAATGAAATACATTTAACAACACCCTTGAAAACTGAAGATCTTGAAAAATTAAATGTAGGTGATAAAGTATTAATTTCAGGAAAAGTATATACTGCCAGAGATGCAGCGCACAAAAGGTTGGTAGAATTAGTGCAAGCCGGAAAAGAGTTGCCTTTTAATATCAATGGCGCTGTTATTTATTTTGTGGGCCCTGCACCGGCGCCACCTGGAAAGCCGATTGGTTCGGCCGGACCGACTACATCTTACCGAATGGATCCCTATTCACCGACTCTTCTTGATGTTGGTCTCAAAGCAATGATCGGAAAAGGGCAGAGGGGAACCGCTGTTATTAATTCGATAATTAAAAACAAAGCCATTTATCTGGTAGCAATTGGCGGAGCTGCTGTTGTCACCGCTCAATCGGTAACATCTTGTAAAATTATTGCCTATGAAGATCTTGGTGCTGAAGCGATTAGAGAGTTGGAGGTTGAAAATTTTCCGGCTTTTGTTGCAAATGATACAAAAGGACAGGACATTTTTAAATTGGGTAAAGAGAAATATCAAAATAAATAGTGGTGATGAAAGGAATTATTAGAAGATGAATAAAATAGAAGAATTACGAATAAAAGCTCATGAATATCAGATGACAGGTAAAATTAAATCTGCAATTAAAACAATTGAGGAAATATTACAAATTGAACCTAACATAATTGAACTTCGTTTTAAACTTGGCGATTTGTATTATCTTCTGGGTGATATGGACAGATCAATTGAGGAGTTGGAAAAAATTAAAGAGCAAAAACCAGATTATACATTTGCGCTTTACAGGCTTGGAATTGCTTATTTTCGGGCTACAAAATTTTCCAAAGCAATAGCAACTTTCCAGTATATTAATGATGTTGAACCTGAATTATATATGGCTTATTACTGGAAAGGATTATCCTATTACCATACAGGACAAATCAAAAAAGCAATAGAATCATATCATCACTTACGGGAGTATAGTCCAAATAATACACTTGGCTATTATCAATTATCAATAGCTTATAAAGCAGCTGGTAAATATGAAAAATCTGTCAAATGCTTAGAAACTCTGCTTGCTGAAGACCCAAATATTGTTTCTGTAAACTATCATCTTGGAAGAGCCTATCTTGGGATAAAAGATACTGAAAAAGCAATTAAATATTTTGAAAAAGTTGTAAAATTAGATCCGCAACATAAAGATGCTTTAAAAAGGTATAACGAACTTACAAATCCCGATGATATGTATTCTTTTGAAGTTTCTCCGTTATAAATGAAGTTAATAATTAAATATAGCAAATATTAATCAAATAAGGAGAGTGTAAAAATGGAAATGGATTTAACCGGATTAAAATGTCCCCAACCAATTTTAAAAGTTGCCGCTAAAATAAAAGAAATTCCTGCAGGAGAAATTGTTGATGTTTACGCGGACTGTCCATCTTTTCCAAAAGATATTGCAGCCTGGAGTGAAAAAACCGGGAAAACATTGCTTTTTTGTATGGATGAAGATGGAAAACATCACGCCCAAATTCAATTTTGAAAATATTGAATAATATTAGATTTAGCTATTTAAATTTTTTAGTGTTAGTATAATAAAATATTGACTTGATATGAGTTATTTTATAATTATATAACCATCAAATTATTATGTAATTATCACAAAATTGGAATTTGATTGTTATATATTAAGGAGCAATAATAAATATGAAAATTGGAGTCTATCTTTGCCAATGTGGAGGAAATATTTCCAAAGTTATTGATTTGGAAGAAACAAAGAAATATGTTGATAACAAAGATGTTGAAATCGTTCAAATTCATTCGAATATGTGTTCCGGTGCCGGACAAAAATTAATAACTAATGATATTGAAAAATTGGGGTTGGACAAAATTGTTGTTGCAGCCTGCTCTCCTCATTTCCATGAAAAAACATTTCGCGCTGCAATGGATAAAGCAGGATTAAATCCTTACGTTCTTGAAATTGCAAACCTAAGAGAGCATGTTTCGTGGCCATTAAAAAAGTATCCTGAAATTGCAACAGAAAAATCCAAAGATATAGTGAATATTGCGATTGAAAAAGTAGCAAAAAATTATGCTCTTGAAAAAAAATCATTTAAAATGGAAAATAAGGTTTTAGTGATTGGAGGAGGAATAGCTGGAATCCAGGCTTCTCTTGATTTGGCTGAAGCCGGAAAACAGGTCACATTAATCGAAAAAGAAGCCAGTATTGGCGGGAAAATGGCACTATTAACTAAAACTTTTCCCACTGAAGATTGTGCCGCCTGTATTTTATCTCCAAAAATGGCAGATGTGGCAGCCCATCCAAATATCAGGTTATTAACAAATACTGTTGTCACAAAAACATCAGGACACCGTTTGCATTTTGAAATAGAGGCAGAAACTAAACCGGCTTATATTAAACCTAATGTTGATATGGATGAATGTCTGGCCTGTGAGAAATGCCAGGAAGTTTGTCCTGTTTCTGTGCCAAATGAATGGGAAATGTCTATTTCTAACAGAAAAGCCATTTATATACCGGCTCCCCTGGCAATTCCATATAAATATTTAATTGATGATCAAAATTGTTTAAATTTTCTGGATAATTCCTGCAATAAATGTGAAGAAATTTGTCCTCAAAAGGTTATTGATTTTAGCCAAAAACCAGAGAAAATTCATTTTGCCGTTGACAATGTTGTTGTCACAACCGGTTATGATACTATAGATCCAAACCTTAAACCAATGTTTGGCTATGATAAATATAAAAATGTGGTAACCGGTCTGGAAATGGAACGAATTATTGATCATTTAAATGAGAAACCACCGCCAAGAGATATTGGAAACAAAGTGGCCTTTATTCAATGTGTTGGTTCCAGGGATGAGCAGATTGGTAATGAATATTGCTCCAGGGTTTGTTGTATGTATGCTACTAAATTAGCTTCACTTTTAAAACAAGACCGCCCGGAAAGTGATATTTATATTTTTTATACTGATATTAGAGCCTATGGAAAAGGTTTTGAAGAATATTATAAAAGAGCTCAGGAAATGGGTATTAAATATATTCGGGGAAAAGTAGCGGAAGTTAATCAAAATCCTGATAACAACAATCTTGTCTTACGCGCAGAAGACACCTTGTCGAGACAAATTATTGAGTCGGAATTTGACCTGATTGTGCTTTCAAATGGCTTACAACCTAACAAATCATCTGACTTTATAATTGATACTTTTAAATTAGCCAAAAGTTCTGACGGTTTTATTAAAGAAGCCCATCCTAAATATAAACCGGTTGATACGTTGATAGAAGGAGTTTTTATCGCCGGAACAGCACAGGGACCAAAGGATATCCCGGATACAGTTGTTCAGGCCGGGGCAGCAGCAGCCCGGGTAATCGGCACTTTGGCAAAAGGTGAATTTGATATTGATCCGATCTTGGCTTTTGTAAACAAAGATATATGTGATGGTTGTGAAAAATGTCTTAATTCATGTCCGAAAGACGCTATCAAAATGAATGCCGGTAAAGCGGAAATAATCGAAGCTCTTTGTTTGGGTGGCGGTTCCTGTCTTGGCTCTTGTCCGATTGAGGCGATTGATCTGCATGGATATACAAATTCACAAATGTATGCCACAGTAAAAGCGGCTCTTGAAAATAAGAAAAAAGATGAACTCCGAATTATTCTTTTTGCTGATAATGCTTCAACTTACAGGCTGGCCGATGCAGTTGGTATTAGAAAAATGGCTTATGCTCATGAAATTTATATTGTCAGGGTTCCAAGTGGATCAAGAATAACTCCGGCATTATTGCTTCAGACTTTTGTTGAGGGTGCAGACGCTGTCCTGATTGGAGATAATATTGCCAAAGGTTCTGCCTTCCCATGGAGCAGGGATATCAGTCTTGAAAATATAAAATCTGTTACGCAAAAACTTAATAAGGCAGGATTTACAGGGGACCGACTTAGACATTATGAATTTAATTCAGGAATGTTAAAGGATTTTGTGGAAATGGCCAATTCTGTTAGCGAAGATGTTAAAAAATTAACAAAAATTACAGATAAAGAAGTGAGCAGACTTAAGGAGATGATCTAATGCCAAAAACAATTGTATTAGATAAAAAATCAGTCGATTTCTTGAAAAAAATTACAGACCTAAGTGGGGAAACAATTACACTTTGTGATCAATGCGGAACATGTTCCGGTGGTTGCCCGGTAGTTGAAGATATGGATATTACACCATCTCAATTAATGAGAATGGTATTGATAGGCGATCAAACAGTAATGCAAACCAAGACTATGTGGTTATGTGCTACCTGTAATACCTGTACTGTACGTTGTCCCCGTATGTTGGATGTTTCCAAAGTTGCTGAAGCTTTACGGCAAGTTACTTTACGCCAATCTATTAATAAAGTAAAGATTGATGAGATTTCAAAAGAAGATTTATCTGAATTACCACAAATCGCTTTAGTTGCGGCTTTTCGTAAGTTAACCTCTTAGTAAAAAAGGTAAAATATATGAAAATACCATATTACCCCGGATGTACATTAAAATCAACAGCAAAACATTTTGAGAACTCTGCTATTGAAAGTGCAAAAGCTTTGGGTATTGAGTTTGTAGAACTACCAAAATGGAATTGTTGTGGAGTTGTCACACCATTGGCAGAAGACGATATTATGCATCATGTCGCACCTGTAAGAAATTTGATAAGAGTACTTGAAATGAATAAATCCGGTGCAGTGAATGATGAAAAACGCCTGCTCACTTTATGTTCAATGTGCTTTAATACTCTCAAGCGCTCAACTCTTAGAATTAAAGAGAAAGTCGATGATCTCGATGTTTTGAACGATTTCATGTATAAAGAAGAAGATTATGATGGCAGTGTGGAAGTTGTTCATTTTCTTGAAATTCTACGGGAAAATGGCTTTGATGAAATCAAAAAACAAGTGAAAAAATCATTAGAAAATTTAAAGATAGCACCCTATTACGGCTGTATGCTTCTCAGGCCAAAAGATATTGGAATTGATGATGCCGAAAGACCTACGATATTTAATGATTTATTAACGTCATTATCGGCAGAACCTATTGAATGGAGAGCAAAAAATAAATGCTGTGGAAGTTTTTTAACTCTGGATAATAAAGAAATAGTTTCCAGACTTGGTTATGATATTCTGACAAATGCTCAAAAATCCGGAGCCGATTTGATTGTAACAAGTTGTCCACTTTGTGCATTTAACCTGGATAACAGGCAAAAAATAATTAAACAGAAACACCCGGAATTTGAAGAAATTCCTGTTTTATATTTTACTCAGTTAATGGCAATTGCCTTTGACCTGGATAAAGAAGTAATGGGTTTGGATGGAAATTATATTAATCCTGTTCCTTTATTAGAATCAAAAGGTATTCTATAGTAAAATAAAAATATATTAGTGCTCTTTTGAATATATTAATATTTGGTAGTTAGATTAAAATTAATTAGATGGGGTATAGATGATGAAAAGCAAAGAAAATATGGTAACAGTTTACATTATGGGTGATGCCTACAATGTTCCTGAATCTTCTACGATTATCACTGCAATGGAATATTCGGGTTTTCAGTTAACAACCGGTGTTGGCTGCAGGGAGGGATTCTGTGGAGCTTGTGCAACTATTTATAGAGAAAAGGGAGATTACAAACTCAAAGGCGGGCTTGCCTGTCAGACAGTTGTAACTGACGGTATGACACTTGCTCAGATTCCTTTTATGCCGGCAGAAAAGCCAATCTATGATCTCAAGGAGTTGAAACCTGATATAAATACCATTAAAGAACTCTTTCCAACAATTTTTCGCTGTGTCTCCTGTAATACATGTACTAAAGCATGTCCACAGGATATTGACGTAATGGATTATATTCAGGCTCTCAAAAAAGGTAATATCGCGGAAGCAGCTGATATTTCTTTTGATTGTATTAGATGTGGACTTTGTGCTTTGAGATGTCCGGCAGAAATTGTCCAATACAATGCTGCAACATTAGCACGGAGATTATATGGTAGTTACCTAGCTAAAAAAAGTCCTGAAGTTGATGAAAGTATTGAAGATATTAAGGCTGGAAAATATGACAAGGAATTGGAAGAACTTACAAAAATGGATCGCAAAACATTGTCTGAAAAATATTATGCCAGGGAAACAAAACTGAGATAAAAAAATAATTATTAAAATATAGGAGACAAAATGTATCCTGATTATATGCTCGAATCAATCAAAAAAGTAGAACAAACTCGTCCTCAAAGATTTGAACTTGCCAAGAAGCACGGTAAGCAGGTTTATCCGCCAATGGGCGAAAAAGAACGTGGAGATATTCTTGCTAATTATCATCCTGATTATAAAGATGATGCCTTAAGAGAAGTTCAGGTTGGACCAAATAAAGGTGAAAAACTGACAGCTAAAGTTTCGGATATGTTGGAATCTCATACCCGCATAGATCCGAAAAAATTTGATCTGAACAAACCTGATCATGTAACTGACGTATTGGTTATTGGAGCCGGTTCAGCCGGAATGTCTGCTGCAATAACTGCTGCAGGAAATGGAAGCAAAGTAATCATTGCTACAAAACTCAGATTGGGAGATTCTAACTCCATGATGGCACAAGGAGGAATTCAGGCAGCTGATCAAAAAGATGATTCTCCTATATTACATTATCTTGATATTATGGGTGGTGGTCATTTTGATAATAAACCTGAATTGGTAAAAGCATTTGTAAAAGATGCACCTTCGGCAATTAAATGGCTTTCAGACCTGGGAGTTATGTTTGATAAAAATCCTGATGGATCGATGATGGTTAAACCTGGCGGTGGGACTTGTCGAAGCAGAATGCATTCCACACGTGATTATACAGGTGCGGGAATATGCCGTGTATTACGTGATGAAGTTTACAACTTACCTGATAAAATTAAATATCTTGAATATAATCCTGTTGTTGAATTAATTCTCGATGATAAAGGACAGGCAGCAGGTGCAATTACCTATCATTTAGGAACAAAACAATATTCAATCATCAAAGCAAAATCTGTTATTATCTCAACAGGAGGTTATGGAAGATTGCATATTCGTGGTTATGAAACTACAAATCATTATGGTGCAACAGCTGATGGATTAATGCTTGCATATCGAGCAGGTGTAAAATTACTTTATATGGATTCTGTCCAATATCATCCTACCGGAGCAATTTTTCCTGAACAAATTGTTGGTTTTCTTTGTACAGAAAAAATCAGAACTATGGGTGCTCAGCCTGTTAATAAAAATGGCGAATTATTTGTCTATCCTTTGGAGCCAAGAGATGTTGAAGCATCATCATTCATAAGAGAATCTCATGAAAGAAATTTAGGAATAACCACGCCTAAGGGTTTAAGAGGAATCTGGCTTGATTCTCCACTTGTAGATATGATTAACGGTGAAGGTGCTATAAATAAATATCTGCCGGCAATGCACAGGCAATATGCCCGATTTGATATTGATATTGCAAAATATCCTATGCTGGTTTTTCCTACGCTTCATTATCAAAACGGTGGAATTGAGATTAATAAAGATGCTGAAACTACAATTCCAGGATTATATGTGGCAGGAGAGGCAACAGGTGGAGTTCATGGGCGAAATCGTCTTATGGGAAATTCACAAATGGATTTAATAGTATTTGGTCGTCGTTCAGGCTTACATGCTTCAGAAAGAGTTAAAAAAGGTGTAAAATTTGGTAAAATGAGTTTGGAACATGTTTACTCTTATGAAAAAGAGGTTGATGAAATTAATATTGACAAAAATAAAATTGCTCCAATTCTTCTACCAGATTATATTCCAAATCATGTTAAGGAAAAACAAGTTGATACTGAATATTTCGGAACATTGATTTAACTGGTTGTTACTTATACTGATGTTCATAAATTTTTCAAAAGCGACAATTCCTGTTATTGTTCTTTGTAAAAGGGTGGTGTATTTAAACAGGGCTTTTAAACATTGAACAGACTGGGTAATATAAAAAAACTTTTAAAAAATGGAGAGGTGATTTTATGGAAAAAATTAAATTAGATTTGAGTAATCTTGACAAGGTATTTCCGGATAATTTTACTGAAAAACAAAAAGCAAAAGGTAAAACATCATTTCTGAAAAAACTTGCTGAAGATGCACATCAATTTTATGGTGGGAAAATTCAAACTGGTCCAAAAGCCGGAGTTTTTGGATTTAACTGGTTTAATGTTTGGTACACTCCGGGAGTTTCGAAAATTTCTACAACTATCAGAGATGACAATGACAGATCTTTTGATTTATCAAACCGTGGCAATCTTGTCGCTGTTGTTAGTGATTCAACCAGGGTTTTGGGTGATGGTGACTGCACAGCTCCTGGCGGTTTAGGAGTTATGGAAGGCAAAGCATTTTTGATGAAATATCTTGGTGGAGTTGATGGAGTTGCGCTTTGTATGGATAGCAGAAATGACAAAGGTGAAAAAGATCCGGATACAATTATCGAGTTTGTCAAAAGACTTCAGCCAAGTTTTGGCGCAATCAATCTGGAAGATATTTCTCAACCTAATTGTTATAAAGTTCTGGATACATTACGTGATGCATGTGATATTCCTGTATGGCATGATGATGCACAGGGAACTGCATGTGTAACATTGGCAGGATTAATTAATGCACTAAAAATTGCAAAAAAGAAAATGTCTGATGTAAAAATAGTTTTTATAGGTGCAGGTGCATCTAATACTACAATTGCAAGAATTATTATTACTGCAGGTGGAAAACCAGGTAATATGGTGATGTTCGACTCTAAAGGGGGATTACATACAGACCGTGAAGATATCAAAGCAGACAAAAGATTTTATAGAAAATGGGAACTTTGTGAAAGCACAAATCCTAAAAAAATCAATAAAATCTCAGAAGCAATGAAAGGTGCAGATGTATTAATCGCACTTTCAAAACCAGGTCCGGATACGGTAAAACCGGAATGGATCAGTTCAATGGCTGAAAAATCTATTGTTTTTACTTGCGCAAATCCTGTCCCTGAAATCTATCCTTATGCTGCAAAAGAAGCAGGTGCTTATATTGTTGCTACAGGAAGAGGTGATTTTCCGAACCAGGTAAATAATTCACTTGGTTTTCCGGGTATTCTGAAAGGTGCTTTAATGGTAAGAGCAAAAAAAGTAACAGATAATATGGCAATAGCTGCTGCAAATTCTCTGGCTAATTATGCGGAAAAACAAGGAATTTCTTCAGAGTATATTATCCCGACAATGGATGAGGCCGATGTTTTTCCTCATGAAGCTGCAGATGTAGCAATGCAAGCTATTAAAGATGGTGTAGCCAGAATTGAAATGACCTGGAATGAAGCTTATGAAATTGCAAAAAAAGATATTGAATATTCAAGAGGAATAAACAAACATCTTCAGGAAAATGGTTTTATTAAAGAACCTGGTCAGGAAATGCTTGATAAAGCATTGAAATGGGCGATAGATCAACAATAAAATTTAGATTACCTTTCAGGTCTTAAAGGCCTGAAAGGTTTGTTTTTTTTAAACGGTGAAGAGAAAAGAAAGATAATTTCTACAGCAGAGTCCCAAGGAAACAAAAAAAATTATATACTAAACTCAGCACCTCAGCGACTTAGCAATAAAAAAGAGATAACCTACCTTATTCATCCTTTATATTAAACCTTTTTTTCTTAATTGTTCTTTATAGGTCAAATGTTTTCGTGATGTGTATTCATCTCCGATTTTTTTAATAATACCGGAAAGAGCGACAAGGGCAATAAGGTTTGGAATTGCCATTAACCCAATAGCGACATCTCCAAAGCCCCACACAATTTCCAGAGATACAATCGCACCGATAAAATGTGCTAAAACAAAAAACCATTTATAATAATTAGCGCCATTTTCACCAAATAAATAATATGCACCACGTCCTCCATAATATGACCAACTGATAGCCGTTGAAATTGCAAACAAAAATACTGCAATAGTAATCAGATACTTTCCACCTGGCATTATTGGACTTAAACCCTTTTCAAAAGCCCATGCAGTTAGAGGAGAACTGTTTTTCATTATCATACCATGTATATAAATGGGTAGATCAGAATTTTCCAGTATCATGTTTCCTGATTCATTGATTAAAATTTTTCCAGAATAGGGTTTGTCCTGAACAATGATTTCAGGATTATCAATAACACTATGATTTTTAATAAATATTACATTTTTGCCAATACCATTTTCAACTTCAAACACGCTGTTTTTTAATAAATTACCTTTAATATTTGAATCTATGCCTACTTTCCCGGATTGATCGGTAATTGAAATCGATGCCTGGCTATTAGCAATAATAGTACTATCTGATTTTTGATGCCAAACACCAGTAACAACAATAACAAGTCCGGTAATAGAACAAACCATAAGAGTATCAATAAAAGGGCCAAGCATTGCGACAATTCCTTCTCTTGCCGGCTCATTTGTTTTGGCAGCTGCATGGGCGATCGGAGCACTTCCCTGACCTGCCTCATTAGAGAATAATCCTCGCTTTATTCCCCACATCATCATAAATAAAAAAGTACTACCTGCAAATCCTCCAATACCGGCATTTTTAGTAAAAGCGGATCTGAAAATTGTTGCAAAAGCGTTTGGAAGTTCCTGAAAATTTAATCCTAGAATTAATAATCCGGCAATTATGTAGAGAATACACATTCCCGGTGCCAGAATGGAAGCAACTTTACCTATACGTTTAATGCCTCCGATAATTACTAAACCAATTAAAGTGGATGTAACCAGACCTGTAATCCAGGTTGGGATTGAAAACATTGATCTGAATTGATCTGCAACGGTAAAAGATTGGATTGTATTTCCTGTTGCGAGTGAAGAAATAACAACCATTGCTGCAAATGTTATTGCCATCCATTTGAATTTCGGGCCAAGACCTTTTTCGATATAATACATAGGGCCGCCGGATACAGAGCCATCCGGATTTATCTGTCTGTATTTAATAGCCAAAGTTGCTTCTGCGAATTTCAATGACATTCCGAGAATAGCAGTAATCCACATCCAAAAGAGTGCTCCCGGGCCACCATAGTGAATAGCAGTTGCAACTCCTGCGATATTACCGATCCCAACTGTTGCGGACAGGACTGCTGAAATAGCCTGGAAATGAGAAATATCACCCTCATCATCAGGATTGTCATACAAACCTATCATAACTTTCCAGCCGTGCAGAAATTGCCTTATCTGGATAGCCCTTGTTCGAATGGTTATTATAAATCCGGCTGTCAATAGTATCACTATCATCATTGGAAAAAATTGGGGTGTTGCCCAAATTAAATCTGCCATTTTGGTCAGGATTGTTTGAATAATTTCCATAAAATGTTACCCTCCGGTTTTGTATTTGATTAATATATTCTTTAATATCAAATGATTTTATTATTTGGAATTTTAATAAAAATGATAATTAAAAGCGAGAAGAAATTTAATTATTGAAATGATTTAAATTTTTAAACTATATTCTATTTAGTGAATTTTTTGAATAGAGATTATTGAATTATTCTTTGCACTGTTGTAATTTTTGCCATGAATATTTTAGAAAATCAAGATGAATACTGGATGAATTTTGCTTTTAAAGAGGCAGAAAAAGCTTATGAAAAAAAAGAAATTCCCGTTGGAGCAGTTGTTGTCTTAAATAATACAATTATTGGACGCGGTCATAATATGCGTGAATTGTTGAATGATCCTACTGCTCATGCTGAAATGATCGCAATTACTTCTGCGGCTGAGACTTTGAAAAACTGGCGACTCAATGAATGCTCCCTTTATGTTACTCTTGAACCCTGCCCAATGTGTACAGGAGCGATATTAAATGCCAGAATCCCGAGAGTAATTTTTGGTGCTTATGATAATGAAGCCGGAATGTGCGTTTCCAGAGATAATCTTTGTGATCAGAATTTACTTAATCACAAAGCCTTTGTTAAGGGTGGAGTACTTGAATTAAAATGTGAAAGCATTTTAAAAAGTTTTTTTTCTGAAATTAGAAAATAATGCCCAAAGAAAAGGATAAGATTTTTGCATTCAATAGTTGCAGAGAATTATTCCAAAAGGGAAAAGAAAGTCTATAATTATCAGGAAATTATTACTCCTCATTCAGGATAAAAATTATAAACCACAGGATAATTTTTAGATTATCTCTAAGGTTCTAAATATTTTCTTTGCATGAAATTAAAAATGGTGTAAAATTAGGCAAATCATAAAAGGAGAAAAGATATGTTTTTAAAAGATTATAATAAAACTGCAATAATATGGAAAGATCAAAAAATTTCTTACAGAAAATTGATTAGCAATGTTAATTCTTTTGCACGATTATATTCTAAATTGGATTCTACTAAAGTTGTTATTTTTGCTGAAAACCGACCGGATTGGGCTTATGCATTTTATAGTACCTGGAAAAATGATACTATTGCAATCCCAATTGATTTTATGTCAACTTCCGGCGAAGTTGCATATATCTTAAATGATTGTAAGCCTGAAATTATAATTTATTCAGAATCAACAAAAAAAGTCATGGAAGATGCTCTTAAAGAGACTTCTCATAAATATACTACCTTCATCTTAGATGAAATAGAAGAAGTGGCAGAAGAAGCAGAACCGGAACCCTTTCCTGAAAAAGATATTAATAAAACATCTGTAATTATTTACACTTCCGGAACAACGGGTTCACCCAAAGGTGTTATGCTCTCCTTTGACAATATTTTAGCCAATGCCGAAGCAGTTAGTGAGGGAGTTCCAATTTTTAATATAGAAGAAAGAGTACTGGTATTATTACCATTGCATCATACATTTCCATTACTTGGTACTCTTGTGGCGCCTTTCTATGTTGGCGCTACAATTGCGATTTCTCCATCTATGAATTCTGAAGACATTATGGAGACTTTACAAAATAATAAGATTACAATTATGATTGGAGTGCCAAGATTTTATAATCTTTTAAGGAATGGAATAAAGGATAAAATCAAGAAAAGTAAATTAGCCAGTTTTTTATTTAAACTGGCAGAAAAAGTTAACTCCAGGTCTTTTTCGAAGAAAATTTTTAAAACTGTTCATCAAAAATTTGGTGGTCATATTAAATATTTGGTATGTGGTGGAGCTGCAATTGATAATGCAGTTGAAAAAGATTATGGTACTTTGGGATTTGAAATGTTGCCTGGTTTTGGTATGACCGAAGCTGCTCCGATGATTACATTTCCAAGGCCGGGAAAAGTGCGGCTTGGCTCAGGTGGACAACCTTTACCAAGTAATGAAGTAAGAATTCTTGACGGAGAAGTAATTACCCGTGGACGAAATGTAATGCAGGGCTATTATAATAGACAAAAGGAAACAGATGAGGTTATTATAGATGGTTGGTTGCATACAGGAGATCTTGGATATCTCGATAAAGATAATTATCTTTTTATAACCGGGCGAAAAAAAGAAATTATTATTTTACCAAGTGGTAAAAATGTCAATCCTGTTGAAGTCGAGTTTAAAATAATGAATATGACAGATTGTATCAATGAAATGGGTGTATTTTTACATGATAATACTTTACAGGCGGTTATAGTGCCGGAAAAGGCAAAAGTTGATGAATACAAAATTCAGGATTTTGAAAAAACTATCTGGGAAGATGTAATCAGTGTTTATAATAAATCTGTTTCTGCATATAAAAGACTTCAAAAAATTCATATTATTGATCAGCCTTTACCTAAAACAAGACTGGAAAAATTAAAGAGATTTAAACTTTACGATTTAATTTCAACTCAAATAAATGAGGATAAAAAACAGGAAACAGAACCGGAATATGCTGAATATAAGGTGATTAGAGATTTTATTCGAAGTCAGGTGGAAAAAGATATTTTCCCAAATGATCATATAGATATTGATCTAGGTCTTGATTCACTGGATAAAGTCAGTTTGCAGGCTTTTCTCAAAAATACTTTTGGCGTAGAGATTAAAGAATTTCATTTGGAAGAGCATCCAACCATAAAAAAATTATCAGAATTTATTAAAGAAAAATCAGTTAAAATGAAAGTTGAGGTTGTAAACTGGAGTGAAATTCTACAGGAGAAAGTTCGAATAAAGCTTCCTGAAAGCTGGTTTACTATCAATCTGTTTAAAAATTCAGCAAGATTTTTCTTTAAATTAATATTCAAAATCTCAATCAAAGGAACTGAAAAGATTCCGGAATCGCCATTTATTTTAGTTGCTAACCATCAGAGTTTTTTTGACGGATTATTTGTGGCAATTGGATTAAATAATAATCAGATGAAAAAAACATATTTTTATGCTAAAGAAAAACACGTTCGCAAAGCATGGGTAAGATTTATAGCAAACAGAAATAATGTTATAGTTGTAGATATTACCAGTGATGTGAAACTTTCGCTTCAGAAACTGGCCGCAGTCCTAAATAACGGTAACAATGTAATTATATTTCCTGAAGGAACCAGGTCAGATGATGGGAGCCTTGGGCAGTTTAAAAAAACATACACCATACTTAGCCATGAATTAAAAATACCAATTGTTCCAATTAGCATTAGTGGTGCTTATGATGCTTTACCATCAGGGAAACGTCTTCCGAAATTTGGGACGAAAATAGATATTTTGTTCAATGATCCGATTTCACCGGAAGGATATACTCCGGAATCCTTAAATGAAAAAGTATTTGAGGTGATTAAAAAAAATATCACAAAAGGTTAAAATAATTTATTAAAAATTAGTCATTATTTATTACACTGTATAACCTTTTAATTTTTAGCATTTTACTCATCTGAATCGGGTAGGAGATTTATGATGAATGTTTATATTATCCTTTCCCTATTTTTTATTGGTAAAAAAAATCTATGAATATAGATGCCTTATATGGTTCTGTTCTGTTTGTTGTTCGGAATTGAAGTGAGAATGATATATATTGGAGTTGCTGTTTTTTTAGTATTGATAAAATTAGGGCATGTTTTTTGCGTCTTAACAAAGAAAATAATATGAGTGGAGGAGATTATTCTACATAGTTTTAAAAACAAGAGATTTCTATTAGGGAAATTTTTACCATAAACAGAAAATAATTAGGAAAATTATTTCAAATAAATAACAACATGGAAAAACAAATGAGTGGTCTAAAGATATTAATCATTGAAAAAGATCCAGAAATTCATCAAAAAATTTCAGCACTTCTACAGAAATATGAAAAAGAAAAAATTTTAATTACATCTCCTCCTGAAAAGGCTATAAAAATAGTAAAAAAGCAACTTCCTGATATTGTGATTTTTAATATAAAAGAAGATAATAAACTAAATCAAAATAAAATTTCAAAAATTATTTCCAGAGATCTCAATATTCCAATATTATGTATTATTTCTCAAAAAATTTCTAGTAAGAAAACGGTATTTCAGTTTGTTAATTCCTATCAATATATTAAAGAACCTCTTGAAGAAGAGGAATTTAGACATGCTATCAAGGCAACGTTTTACCAGCATAAATTAAAAAACAGAGTTAAAGAAAATACTTCAGGTATTTATGCTTCTCAAAAATCAACATTGTTTGTTTGTAGATTCTTAAAATCTGGCAAAATTATATATGCCAACAAACCATTTCTGAATTTTTTTGGAATTCAAAACCTCGAAATTATAAAAGAAAAGTTCTTTTTTGAATTATTTAAAGAAGATATTAATGAATTACAAAACGTTCTTGCAAAAATAGAAGAGAATAATATATCCTCAAGTCACACTCATGATATTAAAAGATCTGATTCCAAAGAATGTCGTTTAAAATGGATTATTGACGGGATTTTTGATAAAGAAGGCAATATTACGGAGTATTTGGCTATTGGACAGGATCTTGTATGCCCTGCTTTGGAAAATGAACAGGTGTTACAAGAGTTAAAGCTATTTAACTTGTTAATGGATAATATTCCGGATACAGTATATTTCAAAGACAAAGATTCTAAATTTATAAAAATAAATAAAGCACAAGCCAAAATACTTGGATTAAAAAATCCACAAGAAGCAGTTGGTTTATCAGATTTTGATTTTTTTGAGCATGCTGAGCAAGCTTTCAATGATGAGCAGGAAATGATGAAAACCGGTAAAAGCCTGATCTCAAAATTGGAAAAAATTAATATCGCTGATGGAAGTTACCGATGGGTAACCGACACAAAAATACCATATATGGATGAAACCGGAAAATATATTGGTACTTTTGGAATAACCAGAGATGTGACTGAACTAAAAGAAAAAGAAAGATTAATTGGGGAACAGGAAGAAAAATTTAAAATATTAGTTGATAATCTTCCCGAAGTAATAATTGTACATAAGGACATGAAAATTCTTTTTGTTAATAATTATATTAAAGAAATGTCAGGCTATGATTCCCAATATTTTATAAATAAAAAAATTGATGTTTTAATGGATAAAGAAAATTATAAAATTATTGAGGAAAAATACGCAAACCAAAAAAATGAAGAAACTATAGTTCCTTTTGAAGTTACTATTAAACACAAGAGTGGAATGACCATTCCTGTTATAATATTTACTGATAATATCGTTTATCAACGTGAAAGAGCATCAATTTCAATATTATCTGATTTGAGAGAACAGAAAAAACGAGAAAAAGAAATACAAATTGCCAGGGAAAAAACAGAAAAAAATAATTTTAATTTAGAAAAACTTGTTAAAGAAACAGAAGAGGCCAAGCAAGAATCACAAAAAGCAAATAAAGAATTAGCAAATTCTCTTGCCGAATTAAAACGCTTTAATAATTTGATGATGGAAAGGGAGGGACGCGTCTTAGAATTAAAAGAAGAGGTTAATAATCTCTTAATAAAGTTAGGAAAGAAAAAGAAATATTCCACTGCCGGATTAGAATGAATAATTTACTTTTTATGAATTTCGATGAATTGAGGAAAAATGGATAAAAAGAGAGGAAAAAATATTAGACAGTGTTTAGTGAGTGGATTAGATATTTTACAAAAACCGGAATGGGTAAAGGTTTCTTTTTCTAAAAAATTTCAGGCGAGTTTCTCATTAATTTCAACCAGAATTGTTTTAATTGATTTTATAGGAATTCCTGATGAAACTTCAATTCAAAATTTTTATAAATTCAGACAAAATTTTATTACTCAGGAAATAGGTAAAAATAGTAAATATGTTGAAATACGAAATTATCAACAAAATAAAACTGTTCACAATAAAAAAATGATAAGTCTTGAGAATAATCATTTTTTTGAAATCCAAAATAATTGTATTGGCTATATCTTTCTTAACAATCCATTTATTATCAAATTGTTACAGGAAACTGGTTCCACTCGGGAATTACCTAAATATCCTATCTATAGCAAAGACAAATATTCTGATGCTATTAATATTGCCAGTAGTATTGAAAAAAAGCATTGGTTAAAAAGTCAAATCAATAAGGAAAATTTTATTGCTAAGAAGGAATGGGAATATAACGTTGAAATGTGTTCGGTTCAATATAAAGTTATCCCCAATTATGTATTATATTCCAAAATTTCAGGGAGTTCAACAAAAGAAGATATTGATAACGTATTTGAAATTCAATATAATATTTTGAAACAAGGTTTGCTTCAGGATAATTTTTATAAGATTGTTGATTATTCTGATGCCGGTGTTGTAAGTCCTTTAAATCGAAAGAGATATGTTGATAAAAATGGAGAAAGTTATAAAAAATCAGGGATTAAGCCAATTAAATCATATATTTATAACGCCAGTGATTTTTTTCAAATATATATCAGAATAATGAAATCATTTCTTAATTTTGATATTGTATTTGTTGATTCTATTGAAGAAGCTTTGGAAAAAATATTTATAGAGGAGTGTAGAAAACAAAATATTAGTGATGATAAAGAAAATTTATCCGAATATAACCAAACATTAAAACAGTTTGACTTTGAAAATGATAAGATTAAGGCAAATTATAAAATTTTGTTAGGGAATATCCTAATTTCGGAAATTTATTATAAACAAAAAATGGATTTGGCAAATGTAGATGAGTTAATTAAATGGGAAACAAAAGTATTAAATAATAATTTTTTGAAAAATGGTTTTTATAGAGTTGATAAAAATCATAATATAAATAAATCGTTTAACAGAAAAACCAAACAATATTTTTTAAGAGAAATTGTATCTAACTATAACAATCACAAAATATTTCCCCAACAAAATATAATGGTAAAGGATAATCTATTAGAAAGGTTAAAATTTAGATTATTAAATATTATCTTGCCATTAAAAATAGATTTTGTCAATACAATTGATGATGCTTTAAATCAAATTAGAATATCGGAAAATAATAATATTAAACAATCCGGGGAAAATAATAAAAAAAATTATCGTGAGTGTGAATTTGAAGAAGAAATCGAGGAAATAGTATCGATTATGGGTAAAATTTCCTGGGGAAAGAACATTTATAAATTTGATGATGTTCCTGATTTTCATCCTTTTAAAAGTATATACGATTCTTTGAAAATTATTGCTCATGATATTAATTCATTGGAAAATTCCAGGCAGGCAGCAGAGGAAAAGTTAAAGAAACAATCGGAAGAACAGAATTTATTACTTAAGAATATTGATATACAAATATGGTATTTGATTGACCCTGAAACTTACGGTATCATAAACAGGGCACATGCCGAATTTTTAGGCAAAAAAGAAGATGAAATTGCACATCACAAAATTATTGATGTTATGCATGAAGAACAGGCCAGGGGCATTATCAAAAAAAATCATGAAATTTTTAATGGTAAAAAAAAGGTGAATTATAAAGCCTGGAGAAAAAACTTTTTAGATGAGAAACGATTATTTTACGTTAATAAAGTTCCTCATTTAAATTCTCAAGGTGAAGTTGAATATGTTGTTTGTTCGGCTGAAGATATTACAGAGCAGGAAAATATTGAAATTTCCTTAAGAAAGAGTGAAAAAAGGCTAAGAAAAATCCAGCAAATAGCAGGAGTCGGAAGTTGGGAAATTGATACAGCAACTAATTTATTAATAATATCTGAAGAAATGTGTAATATTTTTGGCCTTGATCCAAAAGAAACAGAACATGATTTACATGAATTTTTAAAAAAAACTACTTTTAGCGATGATCAGGGAAAATTGAATTCAAGTTTGTTGTCCTTTTTTTCAAACAAAACCGAAAAAAAGGATGAATTTTCCTGGAGAATTATCCGACCGGATGGTAAGATTAAATGGATTTCATCAACTGCACCAGAACAAAAAAATGCAGAAGATAAGAAAAACATGACCTGTTTCATAGGTACTGTACAGGATATTACGAATAGGAAAAAATTTGAGGAAGAATTAGTCAGGTCCAAGGAAAAAGCCGAAAGACAAAGTGAACAATTAAAAAAGAGCCAGAGAATTGCCTTGAGCATGATGGAGGATGTAAATATTGCCCGGAAAAGCGCAGAAAATGCAAATAAGGAAATGGAATCTATTAATTTGGAATTAGAAAAATCTATTGAAAATGCAAACTTACTTGTATTGGAAGCAGAGCAGGCAAATATTGCTAAAAGTGAATTTTTAGCAAATATGAGTCATGAAATTCGTACTCCAATGAATGGAGTTATAGGAATGATTGATGTTCTATTAAATACAGAATTGGATGAAGAACAAATAGAATGTGCAACTATTGTAAAACATTCTGCAGAATCTCTGTTAGAAATTATTAATGATATTTTGGATTTGTCAAAAATTGAAGCTGAAAAAATGGAGCTTGAAATACTGGATTTTGATTTGCAATTAATGATCGAAGAAATGAGTGCTATCTTAGCTACCAGGACAGTAGGTAAAAATCTTGAATTCAACTCTTTAATAGATGGAAATGTGCCAGTATTGATCAGGGGAGACCCGGGACGATTACGCCAGGTTTTAACTAATCTTATTGGTAATTCAATAAAATTTACGGAATCCGGAGAAGTCGCGCTACTAATTTCAAGAAAAGAAGAGACTGAAAAGGATGTTACACTTTTATTTCAGGTAAAAGATACAGGGATTGGTATATCAGAAAATAAAATTGAATATCTGTTTGAAAATTTTACACAGGCAGATAATTCTACAACAAGAAATTATGGAGGTACTGGGTTAGGGCTATCAATTTCAAAAAAACTTGTTCAAATGATGAAAGGTGAAATTTGGGTAAAAAGTGAATTAAAAAAGGGATCGGTTTTTTCATTTACTGCAAAATTTGAAAAACAGAAGCAAGAAAATAAAAAAAAGTTACAAATTAATTCAGATACAGTTTCTCTTCTAAAAAAAGCCAGAATTATTGGTGTTGATGATAACAAAACCAATAGAAAAGTACTACAGGTGATGTTAAAGAGTTGGGAATGTGATTTTGAAATATTTGAATTTCCTTTGAAAGCGTTGGAAAAAATTCAAGAAGCAGCAAATGAAGGAAATCCGTTTTCTGTTGGAATTTTTGATATGAATATGCCACTTCTTTCAGGAGCAGAACTTGGAGAGAAAATTAAAAATAATCCTAAAATAAACAAAATGAAATTAATAATGATGACTTCTTCAGGAAGTAGAGGAGATGTAAAGAAACTTGAAAAAATAGGGTTTAGCGCTTATTTAACCAAGCCTGTCAAACAATCCCAGTTGTTTAATTGCTTAGGTGCTATTGTTAGCCAAAAAGATCAAGGTAATTTTGAGAAACTATCTGTTATAACAAAACATACCTTAGATGAATATACTAGGGAAAATATTAAAATATTATTAGCAGAAGATAATAAAATAAATCAAAAAGTTGCACTAAGATTTTTATCAAGATTCGGATTTACTGCAGATGTTGTTAATAACGGAAAAGAAGCTCTGAATACTCTGAAAGAGACAAAATATGACATTGTTTTAATGGATGTGCATATGCCGGTGCTTGATGGACTTTTAGCAACAAAAGAAATTAGAACGTTTAAGAATCAGGCTACACCAGCAGATGTTCCAATAATTGCGATGACTGCAAATGCAATGGCAGGTGACAAAGAGGAATGTATTGAAGCAGGGATGAATGATTATATCTCAAAACCTGTAGATCCGAATAAGTTGAAAACGGTAATAAAGAAATATATCATGGAATCTAAAACAATATCTAAAAGCCAAATGAATAAAAATAGCGTAATAATAGAGGGCAAAAAGGAAGCAAAACCAACGGAAAAGGAAAAAATAATTGATTTTGAAAGTTTTGTTGAAAAGTTGGGTGATAATGATATTGCCAAAGAGATTTTAAATACCTTGATATCAGAAACAAAAAATAATATTAAATCCATTGGTTTAGCCATTGAGAAACAAGACATAAATACAGTGATATTACTCGCCCATGGAATAAAGGGATCTGCCGGCAATGTTTGTGCACCAATTTTACAACAATCTGCATCAAATTTGGAAATGGCTGGTAAAAATAATCAAAATGAGTCCTTTAATGAATTATTGACTAAACTCACTAAAGATTTTGAGGAAATAGTGGAGAAATTAAAAATGGATAACATCGTGGAATAATAATAAGATATGATATAGGGAGGAAAAATGTCTGTTTCAATTAAATTAAAAAAATATTTAGATGAAAATAGTATTGAATATGTGACAATAATCCATTCCAAAGCATTTACAGCCCAGCAAATTGCTTCAAGCGCACACATTTCAGGAATTGAACTCGCAAAAACTGTTATTGTAAAAATTGATGAAAAATACGCCTTAGCTGTTTTACCGGCACCAGAAAAGATAAGTTTTCAGTTATTTGCAGAAAAAGTTGGTGCCAGGAAAGTTAAATTGGCAACTGAAAATGAATTTAAAGATTTGTTTCCCGATTGTCAGATCGGAGCTATGCCGCCTTTTGGAAATCTGTATAATATTTCAACTTATATGTCTCCTGATTTTTCAGATAATAAAATGATTACCTTTAATGCCGGTTCCCATGAGGAGTTAATCAGGATGAAATTTTCAGTATTTAAAAACCTGGTTAAGCCTGAAATTGTTCATTTTGAAGTTTGAGGCTGGAAAATTCATAATATAAGTCAAGAGTCAGGCTGAGATCGGATTTGCAACCTGTTTGTATATATAAATTACCATTACACAAGACTATGAAATATTTGAATTAAAACAAGATTTATAAAGTCTTGGTATCAGAAATTCATAAATAATGAAGTTTGTGTTAATAATCCATTACTATTTTTTTAAGTGAGATTTTTTACTTGTTTTAATAATAACTAATTACTAAAATAAATTGATAAAAATCAAATTATTACAATTTTTTTACAAAAAGAGGGGACGGAAATATGAAACAAAGGAAATTTTTTCATTATTTGTCTTACTTGCTAATTATGATGTTACTTTTTTTTATTAGCTGTGAGCCATTGGTCAATCGGTTTGGGGGAGATGGATCTGTTGAAGATGCAAAAATGTATACTGCAAGTTCAAAACAAACGCCTCCGCAGATTGTTGATGAAATGAAATTTATGACCTGGAATATTAGGTTTGGTGTTGCAAGATGTGGTTGGTTTGGTGATTCCTGTGGAAAAATAGTCATTGTTGACAAAGATGAGGTCGAGGCAAATTTGCAGAGAATCGCAGATTTTATTAAAGAAGTTCAGCCGGATATAATATTTTTACAGGAAGTTGATATCCTGTCAAAACGTACCGCATACATTGACCAGGTACAATGGTTACTTGATCATACTTATTTTAATTATGGAACCTATGCATCAATGTGGGATGCCCAATATGTGCCATCAGATGGTTTGGGCCCGATCAATACTGGTAATGCATTACTTTCCCGCTGGGAAATTAAAGAATCAACCAGGATTCAATTATCATTACGTGGAGATCAGGATGCTTTGACCGGATATTTTTATTTAAGACGAAATTTGTTAAAAACTAAAATCGCTGTTCCGGGAATTGATGATTTTTATGCCTTATCTCTTCATTTATCAGCATTTTCTACTGATGACACAAAACAAAAACAATTGAACACAGTCTTTGCTGAATTAGAAAATTTAGAAAATTCCGTTTTTGTAATTGGAGGTGATTTTAATCTGCTTCCTCCCGGCGCTCAAAAACTGGACTATTGTAATGAAGATATGTGTGAAGATGAATCTTTTCATCAAGATGGTGATGATCCGGAGCATAAAGAAGGCTCATATTATGTAGAAGAATGGGATTGGATGCAGCCTTTATATGATAATTATGATTCTGCCGTACCACTCAATGAGTATCTTGCTGATGAGCCAAGTTATTTTACACATTCACCACAATGGGATGATGAATTCTGGGATCGAAAACTCGATTATCTATTTACAAATCAATCCTGGGTTGTAGGATCTGACTCAACTTATCAGCAGGCTGCATTTACCAGAGAATTGTCTGATCATGTGCCAGTCACCGTAAAATTGGAGGTGTCAAAATGAGAAGATTCACAATTAAAATAATTTTAGCTTTTGTACACATCTTTTTATTATATTCAATAATAAGTGCTGAGGAAAATAGAATTTGGTCGGCAGGATCTGCCTATTTGTTACCGGCTGGGAATTATGAAATGGGGCTTTTCCAACCTCTGAGATATGGTTTATCAGAATCTATGGAACTCTCAACTCATCCCCTGACAATGCTTCTGGCACCAAACATCAGTCTTAAAAAATCCTGGAATCCGGTTAAAGATTTTGTTTTTTCAACTCAACATGATTTCTTTTATCCTACATTATTACTCAGAACCATTTCCCGTGAAGGAACCGGTGGGATTATTACTCCGGAATTTGATATTCCTCATATGTTTTCTATTTATAATGGTGTTATATTATCAAAATCAATATTTACAGATCATTTGGTAACAGTAAAAGCAGGTTTGAATTTTGCCATTAAAACTGATGATTTAGACGATAGAACGACAATTGATTTTCCTCTTGTTTATTCCAGATTGGCAATTTTTTATAATAATTTTGGATTCCGTGGTGGTTGTGATCTTACTGGTAAATTATTCGGAAATTTGCATTACCTGACTGATTTTGACTTGTTCGTATATCCCGGAGCTGATGATGGATTTGCTCTGGAAAACAAAGGCCTGTTAATATGGAACAAAAGTGAAAAATTTCAAATTGCAATGGGATATAAATTGATATATGGAAAATATCCTTTTGGTGACAGGTGGCATTTAATTACACCGGTTTTTGATTTCCAATGGGCATTGCGAGGTAAAAAGTAAATAATAAGTTTTTGTTAATAATCTTAAGTTATTTTTACTGATTGATAACAAGTAATCAGGATAGTTAATATTTACTGCTTCCTCAAGAAGAGATATTTTATTTAAGTACAATCCTTTCTTTGCTTTAAATAATTAGCAAATTAACTTTAAATAATTTGCTAATTATTTGGAATTAAATCATTTCATATATTTTATATTTTAAAAAAGGTTTGAGTTTTTTTCAATTATAGTTGAAAAATATACAAAACATTGTTAATTTTTGAAGTTAAAATATGTTATTGAAATAATTATATAAAAAGAAAAAACTATTTAATTATAACAATACAATGAAGATAAACAGTCATTCAAATCTTTATATCAAGAGAAGATATTATTAATAAACAATATTATTTATACAATTAATTATGAAAGGAGTCTGAATGTACATTAAAATAATTTTTGTTCCGATTGCATCGATAGTTGCGCTTTTTCTGGCATTGATTTTTTATCGCTGGATTATCAAACAAGAAGTCGGGAACGAAGATATCCAACGAATTTCAGGTTATATTCGTAAAGGAGCAATGGCATACTTACGACAACAATATAAAACAGTGGGAATATTTTTTCTGATTGTTTTTGCCATTTTACTTTTTGTGGCTTATGGATTAAACGCTCTCAGTGTTTATGTTCCTTTTGCCTTTATTAGCGGAGGCCTTTTTTCCGGACTTTGTGGATTCCTTGGAATGTCAGCATCCACATTGACAGCCAGTCGTACGACCAATGCTGCACGCAACTCTCTAAATGGTGCATTGATGATTTCTTTACGTGGTGGAAGTATTATGGGCATGGTTGTGGTCGGATTTGGATTATTGGACATAATAATTTGGTTTGCAGCACTGAATTCCTGGACAAGTCTGACTCTTCATGAAATCACAACCACAATGTTGAGTTTTGGATTTGGAGCTTCTTCAATGGCTCTGTTTGCCAGGGTTGGTGGTGGAATTTTTACCAAAGCCGCAGATATGGGAGCAGATTTGGTTGGAAAAGTAGAAGCTGGAATTCCAGAAGATGATCCCAGAAATCCTGCCGTAATTGCAGACAATGTTGGTGATAATGTTGGTGATATTGCCGGACTTGGAGCGGATTTGTATGAATCTTTTGTTGGTTCTATTCTGGGAACAGCCGCTTTGGCTATTATGGCTTTTCCTGCTGCACAGGAATTTGATGCAGTAATTCTGCCAATGATAATTGCAAGTGTTGGTACTTTTGCCTCAATTATTGGAATTTTTATTATTAAAACTAAAGAAGATGTCGGACAAAGTGAACTTTTGAAAGCCCTTAATCGTGGAATAAATACAAGCTCTGTTTTGACAATGATATTTAGTTTTTTTGTGATCCGTATGATGTTTCCACAATTATTATGGCAAATGTTTATCCCAATTATTACAGGAACGCTTATCGGAGTTGTGCTCGGTTATACAACTGATTATTATACCAATGCAGCCTTTAGTCCTGTACGTAAAATAGCGGAACAGGCAAAAACCGGACATGCTACTGTAATTACATCAGGGCTCTCTGTTGGTTTTATGTCTTCTGCACCCTCTTTTATAATTATAATAATCGGTATGATTGTATCTTTTGGAACTGGTGGCGGTTTTGAAAATTTTTCCAGCGGTTTGTATGCTATCGGACTTGCATCTGTGGGAATGATGAGCACTTTGGGAATCAATCTATCAATTGATGCTTTTGGTCCCATTGCTGATAATGCCGGTGGAATTGCAGAAATGGCAAATTTACCAAGTCAAACCAGAAAACGTACTGATGCATTGGATGAATTGGGAAATTCAACAGCCGCCCGTGGAAAAGGTCTTGCTATTGGTTCTGCTGCTCTCACAGCTATCACTCTCATTTCAGCATTCATCGAAAATATTCGTATGACAATAATAGACATTGTCAAAACTGATCCTGCATATTTGGACAGATTTAACTTAATCGACAATATTCAGATTGTTAAACAAAGTAGTGTTAATGAATTACTAACATTACTTGGTGGTGGAATTATGGATTTACGTTTTATCATCGGACTTTTTGTAGGAGGTGTGATTTGTACTACATTTACTAGCAAAACCACCGATGCTGTATCTCTGGCTGCAGGTGAAATGATTGATGAAGTTCGTCGTCAATTCCGTACAATCAAAGGAATAATGACAGGAGAGACTCAACCTGATTACGACCGATGTATCCAAATTTCCACAATTGCTGCACAGAAAAAAATGATTAATCCTGCAATGACTGTTATTTTCACTCCAATTATAACAGGAATGATTTTGGGACCAATTGCTATTATCGGGTTATTGTTAGGAAGTCTTACTGTTGGATTTCTTTTTGCGATTTTCATGGCAAATTCCGGTGGTGCCTGGGACAATGCCAAGAAATTCATCGAACGTTCAAAATCTGAAACCAAAGATAGAATCTCAGATAATATCAAACTTGCTTCCCGTAAAGGGTTGTGGCCATTTTTCCTCACTCGTGAATACAGCAGGTTCCTGTATGAAATGGTAAATCTTAATCCATTGGCATTTAGTATTGATGTTGAAGAATCTGAATATTTAGACCGATTGATCAGGTACATCAATGAGAATTATCTCAAAAAAGGGAAATCTATTGATGAGTTAAAACAACATTTTGGGAAAGGTGATTTTGTAGAAACCATTGATCCTGAATTAAATCATTATTTTGATGATTTGAATAAACATGATAGAATCATATTCAAGGAATTTTTACGTCTGGAAAACGATGAATATGAATTGATTAATGAAATGATGGAAGTGAAAGAAAGTTATATAGTAATTATGGATAGCTATTCTGCTGCAGTAACAGGAGATACTGTTGGTGATCCATTAAAAGATACTTGTGGACCATCCCTCGATATTGCTATTAAACTGGCAACAATGGTCAGCATCATTGCTATTGGATTCATTATGAAATATAATCTGTCAGACAGGTTCTTTTAATACTTAATACATCAAAGTCCGAAAGGAATGCAATGTTTCTTTCGGACTTTGTATAGATATTTTTTTAATACACAAAATCAGACACTAAATACCAACTCAACCGTTTGATTTTTTTCATTAATTCAAATTTTTTAGTCTAATGAAAAAAATATTCGCAAATGACAAATCCCATATCACCAAATCATATGGAAAGAATAGTGTAAAGCCAGGTGCGTTTCTGGTTATAGGTTTTTACAGAAATATTCACTTGGGAAAAATAGGAAGTAATGGGGAAAATAATTCCTGTTTTATTTTGTTTTTAACTTTGTTTGAATATTAATTTTATTAATCGGAATTTCTTTTAACCAAAGAATAGTAATTTAATTATAAAAAAAAATGGGATAAAAGGAATATGGATAAAATTTAGAAAAGCCGGAAATATTTATTTGATAATTAATGTATTAATTTAAGAAAAAATAGTATATTGCAAAGAATATTTTTTGGAATAATTATCTAATTTTTTTTCAGATTTTTATACAAATTTTAAAACAAAGAAATCATAATAAACATTTACCTCAATAATCCTTTAAATAATTTAAATTACTTGTTTCTAAATTAGATGTAATAACATATCAGATTAATATTTAATTACTAATGGCATAAAATTTGACATTTTGCATTTGTCTTGTGGATTGATACGTTATAAATGAGATAATAAATATTAAATTAGGATTAAGAAATTGGCGAAAAAAGAAAAAAAACCTGCAAAAAAAGTTAAAAAAGAGAAACAACCGGTTTCTCCAAAGCAAAAAATGATAAGGCTTATAATTATAATTGTAGCTGCATTAGTTCTTATTGGTGGCACAGTTATATTAGCAAAATTCATATTGTGGCCTCGCTACAAAGAATATCGGAAAAAACATGAGACTGAAATTATTGAAAAAGAAAAAATCAAGAAAAAAGAGATGGGTGAAGTAATAAAATTGGAAGAGATTACCGTCAATACATTTGGTTCTAATGGATATAGGTATGTAGTTGCCGGATTGGCGATAGAAACATCAGATCCGAAAATTAGTGAAGAAATAATTCTGCGGGAACCTCAAATAAGAGATGGACTGATACATTATTTTCGTTCAAAAACAGCCCAACAAATTTCAAAATTAAGTTTTCATGATAGCGCCAGAATTGATATTGATAGAATTGTAAATGATTTATTAACAACTGGTGAAATTGATAGTATATACATAATAAAATTATTGATCCAATAGGAATATTGAAATAGATGGCAAAAGTATTATCACAGGAAGAAATTGATGCGCTGTTGACCAGTGTGGTTACTGGCAAAGAGGTTAAAACTGAAGATATTCAACAACAAAAGAAGATTAGTGTTTATGATTTCAAACGCCCAAGTTTGGTCTCAAAAGAACAAATGCGACTTCTTGAAAACATTCATGAAGCTTTTGTAAGAAAAATATCGGTTTTTTTATCTGCACAATTAAGAATGATTATTGATATGAATTTATTAGGACTTGATCAAATAATGTATTCTGAATTTGTTATGTCAATATCTTCACCCGGTGCAATCTATGTCGGTTCTATAGATAACCCGCCATCTCAGTTTATTCTTGAAATCAGTCCTCAATTTGTAATTTTAAGCGTTGAACGTCTTTTTGGAGGCCAGGGGACATTTCAAAATAGCAATCGCCCGGTATCTATTATTGAAAGAAAAATAATGGATAAAATTATTAATAGAATGTCTATGGAAATATCAAGAACCTGGGCAACAGTCAAAAAATTTCGCTGTGATATTGAAAGATTTGAACATAACGCAGAATTTGTTCAGATTGTGGCAGCATCAGAACCAGTAGTAGTAGTTTCTATTGAGATTAATGTAAGAGGTAATACTTCAATGATGAATATTTGTTATCCTTATGTTTGGATATCTGATATTCTTTCAAGTCCGGAAATTCAGGAAAGGATAATGTTTGGAACCTCAAATGTTTCTAAAGATGCCCGGAATATAATTAAAAAAAATATACAGAATACTAATATTGATATTCGGGCAATTTTAGGTCGGGCAAATTTGTCGATTAGAGATTTTTTAAATTTAGAAATTGGAGATGTATTTACTCTGGATAGAATGAGTAATCAGGATATTTCAATTTATGCGGCTAATGAACATATTTATGACGGAGTTATTGGAAAAAAGAATAAAAATTTTGCAATAAAAATTTCTGAGAAAAAAGATGGAGAACTAAATGAATTTTAATGAAATAAAAAATTTATTTAAAGATAATTATAACAATTTAGTAGATTCTGTGAAAGAATCCGCAAATCAACTTTTTGGAAGAACCTTTGATATTAGTTCGACTCTATCTGATGAATCTAATACAATA
Organism: Fidelibacterota bacterium; assembly: GCA_029939575.1. Classification (GTDB taxonomy): domain Bacteria; phylum Fidelibacterota; class UBA2242; order UBA2242; family JAOZSR01; genus JAOZSR01. The sequence continues at coordinate 21,449 of JAOZSR010000014.1, read as the reverse complement.
ATTAATATGTCCAGTCTGGACTTTCCCAGGTTTCATATCAGTTTTAAATCTTCCGGAAAGAATAACCTCAATCACATTTTATCTATTGAACCAAAATTTATTTTAAGTTTATACGCCTGGATGATAGGTGATGAACCAGAGGATAGCATCACCAGTGAGCATAGTGAAGGAATTCAAGAAGCTATCAGTCAAATTTTAGGGCAAATACAAGCAATTTTTGAGGCTGAAGGAGTGTCTTTACAAATTGAGGAAATGAATAGTATTATGATGGAATCTGTTGATCCTGCTGTTACAGCTATCGAAGAAGAAGAGGGATTAACGGTAGATTATGTTGTAAAATCAGAAAATACTTCCTTTAAAATTCAGCATTTTTTATGGTTTTTATCAACAAATGAAACTACAAGTAGTAACGCCGACGAAGGACAGAATATGGCTGATTCTCTAATGGAAAATATGGAGCAAACAGATGATGGTCAGGTTTCAGTTAATCCGGCTGAATTTCAGAATCTGGGACCTGCTGGTTCTTCGGGAGGGCAAGGTTCTCCTAGTAATCTTGATATGTTGATGGAAGTAAAACTGGATACAGTTGTTGAATTAGGACGTAAAACTATGCCGATTAAAGACGTCCTAAAACTTGGTAAAGGTTCAGTAATAGAGTTGGATAAGGCTGCTGGTGAACCTTTGGAAATCTTTGTAAACGGACATAAACTGGCTGAAGGTGAAGTAGTTGTGGTAGATGAATTATTTGGTATAAGAATAACCCAATTGGTTGAACCAAGGGAGAGGCTAAAGAGCCTTACAAAATGATAAAAAAAGCAAAATATAGTGGAACATCAAAATCGTTTTTGTTAGTTCTGGTTTTTGTAATCATTGCCATTTTTGGTTTAAAATTAAAAATTAATGAGACCAAGCAGGTAGTTTCTACAAATTCCAAACAAGTTGAACAAAAAACTGAACAAATTGATGGAGCAATATTTTTACCTGATTCTACAAAATCAGAAGTATCATCAACATTTTCCACGAATAGTAAACTCCGTAGTAATATCTCGTACATTGGGTATATTGTAAAAACTATATTGATTACAGTTGCATTATTGATTTTAATTTATGCAATGTATTATATGTCAAAAAAGCGTCTTAATCCGGAAGAAATAAAAAATAATAGAATAAATATTTTAGAAAGAAGATATTTAGGTCAAAAGCAATATTTGTTATTAATAAAGGTTGATGATAGTAAAATTTTATTAGGTATTTCTGAAAAAAACATCTCAGTGATTAAAGAATTTGAAAATTATCCTGAAGAAAGTGAATCGGTGGAAAACTACCAGGGAAAAGATGCAGATAAAAATTCATCAAATTTTCAAAATATTTTAAAAAAAATAAAAATTCATGAAAAGTTATAGTACACAATGATTAAAAATAAAACCAAGATTATTCTTATCATAATATTTTTAGTTTGTTTAACTAATATTTATGCCCAGACAACTGTGCCAAAATTTACATTTGGAATGGAAAGTTCGGATAATCCACAAGATTTTTCTATAACAATAAAAATTTTATTATTAATGACAATCCTTTCTTTGGCGCCATCAATTTTAATAATGATGACATGTTTTACAAGAATAATCATTGTTTTTCATTTTTTAAGAAATGCTTTAGCTACTCAGACTGTCCCGTCAAATCAAATACTCGTTGGATTAGCACTTTTTATTACATTTTTTATTATGAAACCGGTTATAAATGAAGTTAATACCAAATCTATTCAGCCCTATATTAATAATGAGATTACCCAGGAAATGGCTTTCAAAGAATTCGTTACACCTATAAAAACATTTATGTTGAATCAAACCAGGGAAAGTGAACTGCAACTTTTTATTAATTTAAGGAATGAGGGAAAACCGGAGAGTCCGGATAAGCTCACATTATCAACAATTATTCCAGCTTTTATTATAAGTGAAATCAAGACCGCATTCCAGATAGGTTTTTTGCTGTATTTACCAATGCTATTAATAGATGTTGCAGTAGCAAGTGTATTATTATCAATGGGAATGATGATGTTACCACCAATGATGATTTCAATGCCTATGAAAATTTTGTTATTTGTATTGGTTGATGGATGGTATTTATTGGTCGAATCACTTGTGAAAGGATTTATATAATGACAACTGATTATGTAATATATATTGGAACTGAAACAATTAAAACCGCTATTATTATCCTCGCTCCGTTACTTGGAACCGGTTTGGTCGTTGGAATTCTTGTTTCCTTGTTTCAAACTGTAACTCAAATAAGAGAAATGACATTAACATTAATACCAAAAATGGCTGCAGTTGGATTAGTGATTTTACTATTTCTTCCATGGTTTATTGATGTTGTTGTTAGTTTTACGCAGGAAATTTTTAAACAAATACCGTTAATGACACAGTAATATGTTAGAATTAATCGATATAGCACACGAATGGGTTCCCGGATACATGCTTACTTTTGCAAGACTTTCTGCAATGATGGCTACATTTCCATTATTTAGTTCCAGTTTAATTAATATCAGGGTAAGGGTGTCTCTTTCTATGATCCTGACATTAATTATAAGTCCGTTGATTAAAGATTCATTCCCGGTAATCCTTTCTATGAACCAGATATATGTAGGAATCATTAGAGAAATTTTAATAGGTCTGTTTTTAGGAATTGGAACAAGTGTTATTTTTAATGCTTTTGGAATGGCTGGCGCTTTTATCGGGAGGCAGATTGGTCTTGCAATGGCCAATGTTTTGGATCCTAATAGTGGACAAAATTTACCTGTAGTAAGTCAATTTTTGATGGTTATTATGGTTACATATTTTTTTGTTACTAATGCCCATCATTTATTTATTGAAACTATGTTTAGAAATTTTATGATCATTCCTTTACAATCCGGAACATTTGTTGGTTCTCTAGGGGTCCAAATTATTAAGACAGGATCATCAACTTTTCAAATTGCATTAAAATTTGCTATACCAACAATGTTGTTATTATTAATAATTGAGTCAGCAGTTGGAATAACTGTAAGAGTAATGCCACAAATGAATGCTTTTTTTATTACCTTACCTTTGCGGGTGGGAGTTGGTTTTTTTGCCTTAATGACTTCTCTGGAAATATTTCAATTACTCTTTGAATCAACTTATGAAACAATGTCTGTTTTTATAAACAATGCTTTATATCAATTAGGAGGCTCTTAGGAATGTCTGAACAATCAGGCGCGGATAAAACCGAAAAAGCGACGCCGCGTCGAAGAGAGCAATCAGAAGAAAAAGGACAATTGGCAAAAAGCATGGACCTTGGCCAGGCTGTAGGTCTATTGGTTGGTATTGTAGCAATGAGAGTCTTTATGGGAACTTTTTTCCAAAATCTTACTGATTTTATTAGATATATATATAATAATTGTTCGGATATTATTTTAACTCCTGCAAGTATACCTGTTTATGCAAGGTTTATCGTTGAATTTAGCATCACATCTTTTGCATCTATTTTACTCTGTTTATTGCTGGCCGGAATTATTGTAAATGTTGCCCAGGATAAATTTAGACTTAGATTTTTCCCAAAAGCTTTAGAGTTAAAATTCAGTGCCTTAAGCCCAATAAAAGGGATAAAAAAAATATTTTCTTTAAATTCCATAGTCGAATTAATAAAAGGTATATTAAAATTATCAATTATTGGTTTTATTGCTTATTCAGTGATAAAAAAATATGTTGATCTTAATCATTTTTGGATTTTATATAATACAACAACAACTGAGGCACTTGTATTTTTTGGGAAAGTTTTTTATGAAATTGGGATCAAAGCAAGTGTAGTATTATTGATTCTTGGATTGGCTGATTTTGCTTATCAAAAATGGCAAAATGAGAAAAAAATGAAAATGACCAAACAAGAAGTAAAAGATGAAAGAAAACAATATGAAGGCAGCCCGGAATTAAAAGGTAAAATACGATCTAAACAGATGGAAATATCCAGGGGTAGAATGATGGCAGCTGTTCCCGATGCAACCGTTGTAGTGACAAATCCGACTTTCATTGCAATAGCAATTTTATATGCTCCACAGGAAAGATCAGATGCCCCAAAAATAGTAGCCAAGGGAAAGCGAAAAGTAGCGGAAAAAATAAAAGCAATAGCTATAAAAAATAATGTCCCAATAATCGAGGATAAACCTTTAGCCAGGAGTTTATTTGATGTTGTAGAAGTTGGAATGGAAGTACCATTTCTATTCTACCAGGCTGTTGCAGAAGTTCTGGCAAAAGTTTTTAGTAAAAATCCTAAAAAAAATCCATTGAGAATATAAGAAATGGCTGAACTTAACAATCTAAAAAATGTTGAATCCGTATCAGGTAAAAGTAATGTGGCGCTTGCCGTCGCTATTGTTATTATCCTTGCTCTTATGCTTTTGCCAATTCCTACATTTTTTATGGATATTTTGTTGGTTATGAATATTACCGGTGCTTTGGTTATTCTCTTTATTTCTTTGTATGTTATTAATCCTACTGATTTTTCAGTATTCCCCAGTCTTTTACTTATTGTGACATTGTTTAGATTGTCATTAAATGTATCGACGACAAGGTTGATTTTAGGTCGTGGATATGCAGGTGAAATAATTGAATCCTTCGGAAATTTTGTAGTAGGTGGAAATTATGTTGTAGGAATTGTAATCTTTGCTATTCTTGTAATTATTAATTTTGTTGTAATTACCAAGGGTGCCGGAAGAATTGCCGAAGTATCAGCCAGGTTTACATTAGATGCAATGCCTGGAAAACAAATGGCAATTGATGCAGATCTTAATGCAGGAATGATTGACGATTTTGAAGCAAAATCAAGAAGGACGACAATCGCACAGGAGGCAGAGTTCTATGGTGCAATGGATGGAGCTTCTAAATTTGTTCGTGGCGATGCTATAGCCGGATTATTGATAACAGCCATTAATATTTTAGGTGGATTATTAATTGGTGTATTTCAGAGAGGGATGCCAGTTGGGGAGGCCGCAAATCATTATACATTATTGACAATTGGTGATGGTTTGGTTGCTCAGATTCCGGCTTTGATTATTTCTACTTCTGCAGGTATCATTATTACAAGAGCAGCAGGTGAGAAAAGTATGGGAGCGGAAATCACAAAACAGATTTCCAATCAACCAAAAGCTGCAATGGTCAGTGCTGCTGTGTTATTTTCTATGGGAATAGTCCCTGGATTGCCATTTATTCCATTTACAATAATGGCTGTTGTTGTTGGATTAACAGCTCAGATTATGAAAAAGGCCCAGGATAAAGAATTTGAAGAAATAAAACAACTTGAGGAATCTGAATCAGAAGAAGAACAACAACCAGAAGAGCGGTTGGAAGATTTTTTACATCCTGATCCTTTTGAAGTGGAAATAGGTTATGGTCTGATACCTTTAGTAGATTCCAATCAGGGTGGCAACCTTTTAAAAAGAATATCAACTATCCGAAAAAGTATTGTATTGGAGATGGGATTAATTGTTCCTCCAATTAGAATTCGTGATAATATACAATTAAAACCTAATGAATATGTTTTTAAAATATATGGTATAGAAGTTTCAAAATGGAATGTTTTACTGAATAATTACCTTGTTTTGAACCCTGATGATAGAATAGAGTTATCTGGTTTAGATACCATTGAACCGACATTTGGCTTGACAGCAAGGTGGATATCAAAAAATCAAAAGGAAAAAGCGGAAGTTGCTCAGTATACGGTTATAGAACCTCCTGCAGTAATTGCAACCCATCTTATGGAAGTCTTAAAGGCAAATTCTTATAAATTATTAGATCGGCAAAAAACTCAGGCAATGCTGGATCATATTAAAGAAGATCATCCGGCAGTAGTTGAGGGGTTAGTACCGGATATGGTCTCTTTAGGTGTTGTAAATCAAATATTAAGAAATTTATTAAAGGAAAAAATTCCTATTAGGAATTTTATAAAAATACTTGAGACAATTGCCGATTATGCAAATATTACTAAAGATCCCGATATGTTGACAGAGTATGTTAGAGCTTCATTATCTGAAACTATTACAGACTGTTTGAAACAGGATGATGAGCAATTAACTGTTGCCACATTAGATCCAAGAGTCGAAGAACAAATTATGCAAATGATAAAAAATGGTCAGATGAATTCACAGAATATGGGATTTAGCCCAAATCAGGTTAATAATTTTTTTGAAAGCATGGCTTCAAGAATATCAGAAATGACCCAGGAAGGAACCAGGCCGATTTTACTTGTTTCCCCACCAATCAGGCGAGTTGTGCGAAGTTTTATTGAGCCAATATTTCCTGATCTTTCTGTAATCTCATTTTCAGAACTTACATCTGATACAAATATAAAATCAATAGGAGCGATAGAATACCCGAATGAAGCATAAAGAATATATCGGAGAAACCTTTCAGGAGGCCGTAGAGATTGCCAAGTCTGAACTTGGAGAAGATATTGTTATTATAGAATCCAGTGAAGTAGAAAGTAGCGGTTTTTTATCAGGTGATAAAAAATCATATAAGGTAATAGTATCAAAAGCATCGGCAGAATCCCCTGAAATACTAAAGAAGAAAAATCTTAGGAAATCGGTAAAAGAATTGAAAATTATTGATTCTGCGGAGGATGAAATCGAATTTGATTCGAAAGAAGCTGCAATGAGAGGAACGGTTTATATCGGAAAAGAACTGAATTCGTTAAACAGGTATATTAAACAGTTGATTTTTCCGGAATTACCTGAGGCATATCAAAATATTCATGATAGATTATTAAAATCAGGAATGTTACGTCAGGATGTTCAGTTTTATATTAAAGAATCTTTTATAGACCTTAATAAAAAAACCAGAGTTACCCAAAATAAAGTTCTGGAAGCAGTAAAAAACAAAACCAAGCATTTATTTTATCCCGGACGATTTACTTTGGATAAACCTGGAAAAATTATTAAAGCTTTAATTGGCCCTACCGGAAGTGGCAAAACTATGACATTGATGAAACTTGCAATGCATCCTGAAATATTCGGTAAGAAAAAAACAGCTATTATATCAACAGATTGTTATGGTATTGGTGCCAATGCTTCATTGAAATCCTTTACGAAATTAACTACAACACCTTTGGCGATTGTAAAGAATGTAGATGAAATGAATCAACAATTAGAGAAATACAAAAATCATGACGCTATTTTAATTGATACACCCGGGCGAAGTCCATATTTCCCGGATTATATTAAAGAATTATCCTCATATTTTAATATTAGTGAATCCATTGATCCGATCTTAGTATTATCATCTTCACAAGATGTGCATGATATTTTAAATTATTATAAATTTTATTCAAAAATTGCCTTAACCGGAGTAATTTTTACAAAAACTGATGAGACGGCAAGATTAGGGAAAATAATATCAGTAATTAAAAAGATAGGTTTACCTGTAGATTTTTTCACTACTGGCCAAACTGTACCCAATGATATCAAAAGCGGAACATCTGATTTTATTTGGGGTAAATTAGTAAAATATTTTAATTCGGAAAATAAATGAATAACTCCAAGATTTTAAAAGGAAACAAACCGAAGACAGAAAAAAAGATGCCGGAAATAATTGCTGTCACAAGCGGAAAAGGTGGTGTTGGAAAAACTAATATTAGTGTCAATTTGGCAATATTGTTAAAAAGATTAAAAAAGAAAGTGCTGCTGTTCGATGCTGATATTCATCTCGGAAATATAGATCTTTTCCTTGGATTACGTCCGAAGTATAATATTTCTGATGCCGTTTTGAAAAATGTTGATATTAGTAAAATTATTATAAAAGGTCCGGAAGATATAGATGTTCTACCTGCTTCTTCGGCGGTAATGGATATGTTAGATAATGAAAATGATATCATTAAAAAAGCAGGAGAACTCTTTTCTAAAATTGAACCGAACTATGATATCATATTAGTAGATACAGGCGCGGGTATTTCAAATAATGTACTGCCTTTTGTTTTGGGAGCAGATAAGGTGTTATTAACTGTTACAAAGGATCCGGCTTCTATTGCTGATGCTTACGGCATGATTAAAGTTATTCGAAAGTCTAAATGTAATGCACCAATATTAGTTGCTGTAAATATGGTAGAAGAAGAGGAAGAGGCGGAATCATTATATAAAAAAATGAATCTAATGGTAAATAGATTTTTAAATAGTCATGTATACTATGGAGGGGCAATTTTGTATGATAAATTGATAAGTCAGTCTATTCGCAAACAATGTCCGGTTACTATTGAATTTCCGCAATCTTATGCAACACGGTCATTTAAAGTCATTACAATGAATTTAATTCGGTTACAATCAACTGACATAAAAACCAGAGAACCTTTTTTTAGCAGATTTGTTAATAACAGCAAAATTGATTTTGGAGTTACAGAATGATAAAACAGTTTTATAGATTTGCCTTAGCATTATCATTATTTACATTTATCTTGTGTATTTCAAAGGGAATTGCACTTTTCACAAGTTTTATCAGAAGCGCCCTTGTATATATCGGGATACTGTTTACTTTTTTTATTGCCGGACATCTTTTGAAATGGAGCGTAAGCATGAATAACAGAGAAGGGCAAACTGACCTAACGACAACAAAAGAAGCAAATGAAGAAATTGAAGAATTTGAAAATGAGGATTGATTTTGGCTCAAAATAAAGAACATGATGGTGAATATTATGTACAGCAATATTACAAGAGTAAAGATCCTGTTTTAAAAGAAAAAGCTATAAAATCCTTTCTGCCTCTTGTAAAATATATTATTGGGAGAATAAATTTACCTGCAATCGGTATTTTGAAAAAGGAAGATGTATATCAATATGGAATAATTGGTTTAATTGAAGCCTTGGATAGATTTGATCCTGATGTTGGAGTTAATTTTAAAACATTTGCCTATAAACGAATTTATGGCTCTGTTATGGATGCCATTCGCAAATCAGGTATCTGGAACAGGCAGCAAATTAAAAAAATTAATAATGTTATTGAGATTACTAATGCAATACAAAATGAACTTGGTCGGGTGGCAACTGTTGAAGAAATATGTAAAAAAGGTGAAATAACTGAAAAGGAATATTATAAGGTTATGAACCTTACCAATTTAAATTTTACACTTTCCCTCGATGATAAAATTGGCTCAAGTGATGAAAATTCCTTAACACGTAAAGACATTATTACAGATGAAAATCAAATCCCACCTCATGTAAGAATGCAAAAGGAAAGTATGAAAATGGAACTGAAAAATTATATAAGAGAACTTCCTGAAAAACCGAGACTTGTATTGGCATTATATTATTATGAAGAATTAACCTTATCCGATATTGGACAGGTTCTGGCAATATCAGAGTCACGGGTATCACAAATTTTAAATCAGACTCTGGTTGAACTTAGGATAAAATTAAAACAAAAATGAAGATGAAATTATGGTATCTGATGAAATAGGCCACTATGGATTAGATCCAACAGAATCAGTTCATTCAGTTAAGCCTCTGAAAAGAGATAAAAAAAAGAATAATAATAAGAATGAAGAAAAAAAGAAAAAATCTAAAGAGAATATAAAAGATATCTTTGAATTAACTGAAAATTTAGAAAATAAAGATAAACAGAAAAATGGAAAAACTGAAAAAAATGAGAATAATAAAAATGAAGAAAAAGGTGGTAAAATAGATATAGTTATCTGTTGACCAGATAATAAAGGACTGTTAATGATAAAAATAACTCAAAAAATATTGCAAACATTAAAACTTTCAATAATATTATTTGTAATTTTAACAAATACAATGTTTGCCCAAAATAATAAGCAGCAGATTTCAATAACAACAATGGAATTTTCTAATTTTCGCCGTTTTAAAATCACTATACCAAACAATAGAAATAGTGAAGGGAATATGATTCCTTCTCCAAAAATAAACAAGATACCGGCAAAAGGAAAATTTGAAATATTGATTGCTCCGGTAAATTCAGATCTCTATATTGATGATATTATTAAAAAAGATGAAGGCAAAAAGTATCCAATTCGCTATTTTTTGGATTTTCCAAATTCAAAATCAATTCTTATTAAAGGAGATACGTCTCCTTATAAAAAAATAGTAGCTTATAATTTAATTGATACCGGGGAATATCTGTTTGATATTTATTATGTTAGCCTTGGTGAAAGTACTCTTTTAGAAAAATCAATTGCTCCAGTTGAGATTTCCAGATCTGAAAAAGCCAAACCTAAAACTCTGGTTGTAACTTCTGAGAAAAAAGTCAGTAGCGCAGTAATTGAAGAGCAAATTGATCCCAGAGAAAAAAAGTTAATAACCGCTATAAAAACAGCTTTAATTGTTGTAATTGGAGCTACCGTTGTTTTACTTGCCACTTTATTAATTTTAAAAATTTTTAATGCCCGAACTGATAAATTAAAAAATGATTTACTGAAAATTAATGTTAATTCCAATAATAGAGATGCCAAACCGGATTTTCATCAGGTTCAAAGTAAGGCTATTAAAAAAACTCAGGAACAAAATAGAAAATCCGGACTCACCACAAAAAAAATGAACAATACAAATATTGTTCAGGAAATACAATCTCCAGGTAGTTATGAGGAAAAAATAAAATTTTTGATGAAAAAAAATAATATAAGTTATGATGAAGCAGTAATTTTAAATAATATTTCCGGGAAATGATAAGTTGTTTAATTTAAAACAAGAAAATTATAGTGACCAAAGTTTCCTTGCGAAACCGGGATTGGAAAACCTGTTCAGGCGCTTGAAAAAAGGAATGAAAATTAAAGGAAGAATTGTTGAAAATTTTAATAATGGACATTATTTATTGAGGATTTGGGGGTACAATATTTTAACTGATTCCAGGGAAAATTTTAATAAACATGATGAAGTTGATTTAACTGTAATTCAAGTTGAACCTCATTTAGTTTTGGATTTTTCAAAATCAGAATCCAAATCATCTTTAAATAATAATTTAGTAGGCAATACTAATATTATAATTGAATGAATTATAAAAAAAATGGTACTTTAATGCAAAATATAAGCGAAAATAATACAACTGAACAATTCTCAACTACCCAGGATTATGTTACAACTGTAACAATTTTGGAAAGCATATCTGATGCAATATTTATTCTAAATACTAATGGTGCGATAGAATATGCCAATAAAAGTGCAATTGATCTCACTGGTATTGAACTCAAAGAATTGACTGGGAAACTGATCGATGAAATCATTATAGAAAATAGTACATTAAAAAAGGATAATTTTTCTACTCATAAAAAAATCATGAAAAAATTCAGTAAAGGAATATATAATAATATTGAAGTGAATGTCGGAAATAATGGCAATATAACTCCGGTAATGTTGAATTTTAGTGTTATTTCAAATAATAATGATATTCCACAATATGTGATTGTTACAGCCAGGGATATGACTAACTGGAAAATTTTAGAACGTGAAATACATCAACAGCAAGCGGTTTCTATTTCTCGGGATAGAATCGAAATGCTGGGTAAACTTTCTATATCAATGGTTCATGAGATAACTCAACCTCTGGCTTCAATTAAAATGAGAACTGAATTACTCAATACGTTAATAAATAAAGAAAATGTTAATAAAAAGAAAGTCAGCAATCATTTGAAAGAAATGACCGGGTTGATTGCCAGGATTGAGAACAAAATTGATAACATGCGGACTTATGCTCAGCAAGTTGAAGAAAATACCTATTCAATGGTTGATATAAATGACTTAATTAAAAAATCTTCTGAGTACTTTTCCTATGAATTGACAGAAAATAATATTGAAATACTTATCGAAAAAAGTAGAAAATCAGCGTTTATTTTTACAAATAAATTAATGTTACAGCAGGTTTTTATTAATTTGATCAAGAATTCTATTGATGCTTTTATTAGTAATAAAAAAATGAAAAATAATAGAAGAATATATATTGTTTGTCAAAATACTGAAAATAAATGGGTTGAAATTGATATTGAGGACAATGCAGGTGGGATAAAACCTGATATTATGAATAAAATATTCGATCCCTTTTTTACATCAAAAGAACCGGAGATTCATTCTGGCATTGGTCTGTCTCTTGCCCAGACAGTTGTATCATCTTTGGGGGGCGATATTTCGTTTAATATTAATGGTCAAATTGGAACCAGATTTAATATTCGTATTCCTTTAACTGCCAAGGATGAACAAACACAGTTATTAAATATTATTGAAATGCTAAACCAGTAAGTGACTTATGATTAAAACAGATTTTCTTCGAGATATAGTAATTATTCTTCAAAAAGGCATGAATTCTGTTGATACTTTTGAGGCAGTTTTCACCCTTCTTGAAAAATCAATTAATTTTGATTCGGCAACTCTTTTTTTGTATAATCAAAAGGATGATAGGTTAGAAGTTATTCATCAAAAAGGTGATGAAACAGTAGATTTGGCTAAAGAAATTCCCTTTGATCGTGGAAGTGGGATTTCCAGTTATATCTCCAAACAAAAAAAGCCAATTATACTACAATCTCTTTCCAAAGCCAGACCCGGTAAAGAGCAGCGTTTCAATTCTTTTGTTTCTCTTCCTTTATGGGTAGGTGAAAAATTAATCGGAGTTTTAAATATTGGCCATTCTGAACCGAATTTTTATAAACAGGCAAATGCAAAGGATTTTGAAATCATTGCTTTTCAAATTTCCATAATTATGGAAAAAATGGTTCTTCGGAAGAAAATAGAAGAACAAAATTTGCAACTTCAGAAAGCCTTAAAAGAATTAGAGGGTACTCAGGAGCAATTAATTGAAAAGGAAAGATTAGCGGCAATTGGTGAAGTTATTGTGACAGTTAATCATGAAATAAATAATCCTTTAACTGCGATTATTGGGATTGCTGAAATTCTTGAAATTGCCTTTGAAACCGGAAGAAAAGAGAAAATTAAAGAAGGGTTAAAAGGCATTTTGCAGGCTGCAAAAAGGATAAAAAAAGTAACTCATAAATTATCAAAGATAAGTTCTACAACATCGAAGGAATATATTGGCTCCTTATCCATGTTGAAATTGGATTAAAATATTTGAGTTTCTGCCATAAAAAAAATATAAAGAAGATTTAGCGGCTACTAATCCAACCAAATTTTTATTAACTAACAATATTGCATTGTTCTTATAAAAAATTATCTTTATTTTATGTTTCAAATAGGAGATAATTTAATGAAGAAAACAGCACTTTTTATTTTACTTGTTCTTATCAATTTTGGATGCTCATCTGTTAAAACTAAAAATGTTCCACTTAGAATTATGACATTTAATATTAGGTTAAACATAGCATCTGATGGAATTAATGCCTGGCCAAAGAGAAAGGAAATGGTTGTCAGTATGATCAGGTTTCATAAGGTGGATATTTTTGGTATTCAGGAGGCTTTATTTAATCAGGTACAGGATTTGTCAGAGGAACTTAGCGATTATAAATGGATTGGTATTGGAAGGGATGATGGGAAAAAGGGCGGAGAATTTATGGCGATTTTTTTTAAAAAAGATCGTTTGGAAAATGAGTTAAATTCAACTTTTTGGCTTTCTGAAACTCCAAATATTCCAAGCCGTGGCTGGGATGCTGCTTGTAACAGGATTGTAAGTTGGGGAAAATTTCGGGATAAATTATCGGGTAAAGTATTTTTTCATTTTAATACTCATTTTGATCATAGAGGAAAACTTGCACGAAAAAACAGTGCAATTTTATTGTTGGAAAAGGTGAATGAAATTGGAACGAATTTTCCTATTGTAGTTACAGGGGATTTTAATGTGATTCCTGATTCTGAGCCTTATCAAATAATCATAAATGGACTTGAAAATATACCGGATTCACACTTAATTGACGGGATAACAATCTCCAACTATCCTCATTATGGACCGGTTGGAACTTTTACGGGATTTATTTTAGAGAATCTGTCCGAGCAGCCAATTGATTATATTTTTATCAAAAATGATATAAAAGTTCTTTTACATGGAACCCTTACGGATTCATATTATGGAAGATTACCATCTGATCACATGCCTGTTTTATCTGAAATATTGATAGAGTAAATAATTGAAAAGTGTAAAAGTATTAAACAATAAATAAATATTTATAAAATTAGTTTTTACAAGTGTCATTTTATGAGTATTAGTTGTTAAATCAAAAGGGAAAATATGAAAATTTCTGAACATGCTGATCGTACTGAAAAAATAATAGGCATTCGGGCTGAAGATATTCATAAATGGATAGATGGTTTTTTTGATGCCGAAAGTTTTGGACTTTTCTTACGATCTGGCAGGTTCCCGGGTTATGATCCCTACAAGCATCGTAAACATCGGCATTGTAAAGAGGCTCTTAAAGAAGCATTATTGGAATTCCATGAAAAATATACAAAAGAGCAAATTAAAGGTGTTTTTGAATGTCATATCAAAGATGATTATAATGGATATTTACCACAACGTGAAGATTTTGAAAATGGTACTTTTCAGGAAAAATATCATGAAAATGAAGAACATTCAAACAAAGAAACTATTTTGAGCCGAGGTGAATTATCCGAGTATTTTAAGGGTAAAAATTATTCACAAAATGCAACTATTTCAAAAAAACATTCAAAAGGATTTCGTTTTAGAATAGTATTACCAACAATTCTTGCCATATTGCTTTTTGTTTCGTCAGTTTTTGTAGTAGTTATTCCTCTGTTCAGAAAAAGTATAATAGATAGAAAAAAAGAGATGGAAAGTGAACTGACGGCTACAGCCATTAGTGTGATAAATTATTTTATTGATTTGGAAAAGAAGAATGTTCTTACACGGAAATCAGCTCAGGCTAAAGCAATATCAGAAATTGAAAAAATGCGCTATGGCGTTGATAATAAAGATTATTTTTGGATAACTGATATGCATCCCAGAATGATAATGCATCCTTATCGGGCGGATTTAATTGGACAGGATCTAACAGATTATAAAGACATTGAAAATAAAAGCGGGAAAAAATTATTTGTAGAGTTTGTCAAACTGGTGAAAAAAAACGGACATGGGTACCTGGAATATTTATGGCAATGGATGGATGATTCATCCAGGACTGTGCCTAAAATTTCTTATGTTAAAGGGATTCCTGAATGGAATTGGATTATTGGAACCGGAGTCTACATTAATGATGTTGAGCATGAAATTAGCAAATTGATACATAAGCTATTAATAATATTTACTTCAATTGCCGTTTGTTTATCAGTGATTTTATTATATATTGTTTTACAAAGTCACAAAATTGAAGAGAATAGATTAAAAGCTGAAACAGGATTACGTGAAGCTAAGGATCGATATCGTGCCCTGGTAGAGGCTTCAAAAGAAGGTTATATTTTAAAAGTTGGAGATGAAAATATATATACAAATCACGCATTGCAACAAATGCTGGGATATAGTGAGCAGGAATTAAGAAAAACCGAAATTTGGAAATTTATTAATACTGAAGACAGTCAAAGTTCCCAGGTTATTGAACATCTAAAAAATATGGCTTCAAATACCTCTACTGCTTCAAAAGAATTTAAAACCAGTATAAAAAGGAAAAATGGAGAAATACTAAATGTTTTTTTGACAACTGCTAATATATTTTTTGCTAAAAAAAATGGAAGTATAATTAGTATTAGAGAAATTACGAGAGAAAAAAATTTTACTAATCTTGAATCTTTTAAGGGACTAAATGCTAATCAATCGATTCAAATTGCTTTTACAAAAGTGGAAAATGTTTATCAGCCATTTGAAAATATACAGCAAACTGAAAATGATGAAATATGTATAAACCTTGACGCACCGATTTTTGAAGCAATATCAAAATTGAAGCAATCGGAACAGGATAAAATCATTGTCCAGAATTCTCATAAAAAACCGATTGGAACAATAAGCTATGAGGATATTGCAATAATGAATGTTGGACTTCCTGCAAAGATCATTATGGAAATCAATCAAAGTGAAAATATTGGATATGTATTGATAGCTTTGAATAAACTACCAATTTTAATCAGAGAAATGAGTATTCAGGGAAGCAAACCAGATTCATTAAGAAAAATAATCGGAAGTGTTTATAATGCAGCAACTGAAAAATTTATTAAACTTACAATAAAGGAATTAGGAAAACCTCCTGTTGATTTCGCTTTTATATCATTTGGAAGTAATGCCCGTTATGAAATGACAATGTTTTCCGATCAGGACAATGGTTTGATTTTTGTTGATAATCCCGGTAGTAATTATGAAGAAGTAAATACTTATTTCGCAAAATTATCGGAAAAAGTTTGTGCAAAACTGGATCAGGCAGGTTTCCCTTATTGTCCTGGTGGAATTATGGCATCAAATAGTAAATGGCGGTTATCAGTTTCCGAATGGGAAAAATGTTTTGCTAACTGGATATTAAATACAACACAGGAATCTATAATGGAGGTTTCAGTTTTTCTTGATATTCACTGTGTATATGGTAATAAAGATATTGTTGAGCAAATGAGAAAAAAGGTTATAGAACTTATACATCAAAATCCCCAATTTTTGATTCATTTAGCAAAAAGTAGTTTATTATATAATGCTCCGTTAAACCTGTTTGGTAAAATTAAATCTGAAAAACACGATGGTATAAAAATCTTTAATATTAAGGATAGTATTCGTCCTATCGAAACATTTGCGAAAATTTATGCTCTGAAAAATAAAATTCCTGAGTGTAATACTTTAGATAGATTAGAAAAAATACATGAAATGAAAATTTTGCAACATGAAACATATAATGAAATGGTTTATGCTTTTAACTATTTTTGGGATTTACGCTTCTATAATCAACTTATCCGCCATTTTGATTTAAAACAAGTTGAGGATAATTTGGATTTGGAAAAATTAACTAATATTGAACGAAATAATCTGAAGAATGTTTTATCCAGAATATCTATTTTTCAAACAAAACTTAGTTATGACTTTTTAGGTGTGGCCTTGAAATAAATTTATTTTTTAACTTTTTTTAATTACTCTTTGTCAAAGGGATAATTGAATTGTTTTTTAGATATCTAAATAAAAATTGAGTAATTAATTAAGTTAAAAAGGAGAATAAAAATGAAATTATCAAAAATTGTAATACTTTCACTGATTTTTTGTCTGGTATTTGGTTTTGGACTTAACTCATATGCCGGTAATGGACATGGAAGTCACCACGGTAATAATAATGGTGGTAATCATCACAATCATTTTTTGCCACGTGTAATTTGGAATCAATTAACAGAAGAGCAGAGAATTGAAGTTCGCGAAACAGTTCAGGAAATGCGTGCAAATGATGCAACCCGTGAAGAAATTTTTCTAGCAGTAACTGCCTTACTGGAAGGTTATGGGATTGAATTACCAGAAAACTGGGGCGAAGGTGGAATTCATCATGGCAATCATCATGGTCATTTTTTGCCACGTGTAATTTGGAATCAATTAACAGAAGAGCAGAGAATTGAA
>JAOZSR010000014.1:0-3876 GCA_029939575.1 Fidelibacterota bacterium | reverse complement strand
TCATTTTTTGCCACGTGTAATTTGGAATCAATTAACAGAAGAGCAGAGAATTGAAGTTCGCGAAACAGTTCAGGAAATGCGTGCAAATGATGCAACCCGTGAAGAAATCAGGGCAGCAGTCATTAATTTACTTGAATCCTGGGGAATTACATTGCCTGATGAGTCTGCACCTAAATCAGAAATCAGAAAAAATAAATTTATTCAAAAAGCTTCAAATTTTCCGAACCCTTTCAACCCGGATACAAGAATTATTTATACAATTGGAGAAGCAATTAATGTAAAAATATCAATTTTTAATATTAATGGACAGCACGTTAAAACTCTTGTAAATAAAAATGTTCAACCGGGAGAATACTCGGCTTATTGGGATGGAAAAGATGTTAATGGAACCCAGGTGAAATCAGGAATTTATTTTTATAGGATTGATGCAGGAAATGAGTCAATATCGCAACAAATGATATTAATTAAATAAGAAAATAAACAATCATATTTAGAGGGTAACTATAGGTTACCCTCTTTCCGTTTAGGATAGAATGGACTAAGGTTGAAAAGTTTAAAAATTTATCATATTCAATTAATTATGCTTATACTATTTATTTGCAATCTGCCTAACTGTGGGAATAAAATATCAAGTATTAGAACCGATGAGCAAATTATTATTGATGGTATGAGAAATGATTGGCAAAACAGATTATATTTTTTGAATGAGCAACAAATTGGTTATGGTATTACTAATGATGATGAAAATTTATATATTTGCATTACTACCTCAAACAGAGGTTCCATTTTTCAAATCGCCGGACAGGGTTTTACAATTTGGATTGATCCAAAAGGAGGTAAAAGGAAAACTTTTGGAATTCATTTTCCCTTGGGCCAAAAACAACTTGACATTGGCAAAATGCATGATTTTGCCCGTGAAAATCAATTAGACCGTAGATTATTAATTAACTCCGTGACGAGAATAAAATACTTTAGTCAAATACAAACAGAATATGAAATAATAAAAAAGGGTAGGGAAAATGAATATCGTTCCTTATCAGATAATGATGATATAAAAATTAAATTTCAAAATAATCGAAATAGTTTAATTTATGAGATCAAAATTCCCTTTTCTGAAATTGAGGAAAATTTTTCACTTGTTAAAAATAATAATGTAAGACACATTGGAATCGGGTTTGTTAGTAAAGAACTCTTGAAACCGGGATTCAAAGGAAACGGAGTCCAAATGGTTGGTCGTGGACAGGGAAGAGGTGGCAGAGGGACTTCAGGCAATTTACCAGGAGGAATGAAACGCGATAAAGTTGGGGTTGGTATGCAGGGAAAAATGAACACAAAGGGAAACAGGAATCAACTAAAACCAATTGATTATTGGGTAAAAGTCGGGCTAGCTAAATAAGATATGATTTGGTTTGCATGGTAAAATTAAATAGCAATATGCTTACTGATATGCATTGTCATCTTCAGGATGAAAGAATCTTGACTTTTCTGCCACAAGTACTTGAAAAAGCGGAAAAAGTTGGTGTTGATAATTTTCTTTGCTGTGGAACAAATGAATCGGATTGGCAACTGGTACTGGATTTACATCAAGAATTTCCTCGGATTATTCCTGCCATTGGAATTCATCCCTGGTTTGTAAATGAAATTTCAACTAATTGGAGAGAAAAATTTATAAATATTTTACAGGAAAATAAAGAGTGTAATATTGGCGAAATTGGATTGGATTTGTATTTTTATAAAGACGCAATTGATAAACAAAAAGAGATTTTATTAGCACAATTAGAAATAGCCAGATCCTATTCACGTCCGGTTTCTATCCATTGTTTAAAAGCATTTCACTTATTATTGCCAATAATAAATAATTTTCCAGATGTTAAAATTATGCTACATTCATTTTCCGGTTCACTGAAAATAGTTGAACAGATTTTAGATATGAAAAATGTTATTATCTCTTTTTCTACAGCAATTCTTGGTAATCATAAGAGATCTCTAAATGATATAATTAATATTATTCCAGCAGATCGAATATTATTAGAAACAGATTCACCATTTCAATTACCTAAGTCTGATTTAATTTTAAATCGTGATTTTAATGAGCCATCTAACCTGATTTTGGTATTAAAAAAAGTTGCTGAATATAAAAATATGGAAGTTGAAATTTTAAGAAAACAGATAATTGTTAATAATGGCAATTTTCTTGGAAGGAAATAATTTGTCAATAAATAGTGAACGTCATAAACGAACTGAATTATTACTTGGTAAAGAGGCCATTGAAAAATTACATCAATCAAATGTCACTGTGATTGGATTGGGTGCTGTAGGATCACATGCAGTTGAATCATTGGCAAGATGCGGTGTGGGAACAATCCGAATTGTAGATTTTGATACAATAAGTGAAAGTAATTTTAATCGACAACTTTATGCTATTGAACCAAATCTTAATCGATTAAAAACTGACGCAGCCAGTGAAAGGATAAATCAGATTGATCCTGGAATTAAGGTGGAAGTTTTCAATACTTTATGTCATGCAGAGAATTTTAATGAGGTTTTTGCCAGTCCTACTGATGTAATTATCGATGCTATCGATTCTCTAAATCCAAAAGTGAATATTCTTTATGAAGCAGTTTCTCGTGAAATAAAAATAGTATCATGTATGGGAGCTGCCAGGAAAATCGATCCTTCAAAAATTACATCCGGGGATATTTCTGAAACTATTATGTGTCCTTTAGCAAAATTTGTTCGAAAACGCTTGCGTAATCGTGGAGTTTATAATGGAATTCGATGTGTTTATTCAACGGAATTAATCAGTAAGAATACAGTATCAAAGGAGGTCGAACCCAACTCTTATAAGAGTGGAAGAGATAGAAAACCTGTTGGTAGTTTACCAATGATTACCGGGATTTTTGGATATATTGCCGCTATTGAAGCACTGAAATTATTATTTCCGGATATTTTTAATAATTAAATTTGATGGAGTCGTAAAAAGGTTCGAATCTGTCTTTCCGTTGAAAGCCGGACACATTCTGAGGCAGCGTAGCAATGAAGAATTTCGTCGATAATTGTAGGAGATTCTTTATTCGTATCTCATTCAAAATGACAGCATATTTACTTTATACGGAATTGTCAAATTTAAAAAGAGGGAAGTAAAATTTCTTCCCTCTTTTTAAACTATATGCTAATTATTAAGATAAAATGATTATTTATTTTTTGAAAAAAATTAATTTAACAAATAAAATTTATCATTTTTGAAACTAATCATTAAATCCATGTCCTGATCTAAAATATCATAAATATAAATGTTATCCTGAATACTATCGGGTTCTTTTTCAAAACATTCTCTTAGTGAAATTAATAATTGATCTTTTCGGTCAGCAAAAGCTGATATTAGGCTTGCTTTACTCCCTAATTGTTCTATTCCCATAGTGATAACATCGGGATCAACAAATTCGTCAATAAATTCTTCGGCAGTTCCCTCTTCCAAACCTGTAATCATCGCCCCAATAGCTTCTTTTAAGCCCTCAGTCTCAGCATAGGCCGGAGTCCCAATTATTGCTATTGAAAATAGGCAAAAAATAATTGCAATCATTAAACTTGTTTTTTTCATCATATTCTCCTTCTCTTATTCTAATTTTTAATTAATTTAATTTCAAAATTTTCTTTAATGTAAAAAAACTACTATGATAAATTTGCAATTATTGTTCCAAAAAAATCAGAAGAATTACTCTTCAATGATAAACAATTTTGGATCTTTTTTGTATACTCCGAATAGGAAGGATTAATATCTTTGGTGGAATCGTAAAAAAAGTTCAAAACTGTTTTTCCATCGAAAGCCGGACATAGTCTGTGCCAGCGTAGCAAGGAAGAATATCGTGGATAATT
>JAOZSR010000013.1 GCA_029939575.1 Fidelibacterota bacterium | reverse complement strand
TTTTTTGTTTCATAAAGAGATTTTACCCACTATAAATCACATAGAGCCAAAAAACAGTAAAAAGGAAAAAATAATTTACGATATATAATATAATTAGTTTTATGTTTACATGTTTGGTTCGTTTAAATGTTGCATAACTTCATGTTATGATTCGACATTAATAAAATCCGAAAAATTTCTCATCATTTTATCTATCTCTTTTACGTTAAAAGAATTTATATTTTCCATCAGAGATTCCGAATATTGAACTAATTTAAGATTTTTATATTCTATACCCATTTCTTTTAATTCTTGGGCAAACTTCCTGATATTATTTATAACCATAGTTTCTAACAACATTTCTGACATGGGAATCATATCTTTCCTGAGTTTTTGTTTTAGTTCCTCAGAAAATGGTTTATCAATAATTTTAGTTTCCTTTGTCCGAATTTTGTCAATTCTTTTATCATAATCCAAATATTTTGCTAAAGTTTTAAATACCTTTTTACTTTTTACTGGTTTAGATAAATATTCATCAAATCCGGTCAGCACTCCTTCTTTGAAATCACTCAATTGTGTTGAAGCAGACAGAGCAATAACCGGTATATTTTTTGTCTCCGGATTGGATTTTAAAATTTTGGTTGCTTCATTCCCTCCCATAACAGGCATTCTAAGATCCATAAAAATTATATCCGGTTTTAATTGTCGGGCCATTAACAAAGCCTGACTTCCATTTGTAGCAACAAACACAGACAATCCAACCTGAGTTAATAATTCAGAAAGTAAATCCCGGTTTGATTGTATATCATCAACAACAAGAATATTTGCTTTTTTAAAAATATAATCCGTGATTTTAAAATCATCAATTTCAGTATTAACTAATTTTTCATCAGCTATTTGAATATTTCTAAAATGAATGGTAAATATACTGCCCTTCCCTATCTGGCTCTCTACAAAAATTTCTCCATCCATTATTTCAGTTAATCTTCTACAAATTGCTAATCCCAAACCAGTACCACCATATTTTCTTGTACACTGTCCCTCGCTCTGCATAAAAGATTCAAAAATATATTTTAAATCATTCGTTTGAATGCCAATTCCTGTATCTTCAATTAAAATCCGTAAATTGAATTTATCCGGCTCAGAAATAGTCTTTTCCATTTTAACTATAATTTTAACATATCCTTTTTCAGTAAATTTGATAGCATTACCAACCATGTTTAACAAAATTTGGCGTAGCCTGGTCTCATCAATCAATATTGTATCGGGTAGCTTATCATCAACATCAATTAATAATTTAAGTTTTTTTTCAAAAATTTCTCTTCTAAAAATCATCTCAATTTCAGTTAATAATAATTTTAATTTAACTGGTGCGAAATGTACTTCAAGTTTGCCCGCTTCAATTTTAGACAGGTCTAAGATATCATTTATCAAAGTGAGCAGACTGATGCCTGAGATTTTAATAGATTTGATATATTTTTTTTGAACCGGATCATTTATCAGGCCTGACAGCAATTCACTAAAACCAATTACTGCATTTAAAGGGGTTCTTATTTCATGGCTCATATTAGCCAAAAACTCACTTTTCGCCCTACTTGCGCTTTCAGCCTTTTCCCTGGCTTTTTTCAATGATTTTTCCGATGAAAAGCGCGATTTTTCCATAAACCAGGAAAATAAAACTACCACAAAATAGGAAGGAATAAGCCGAAAAAATATGTTTCGATTATAGGAATAATGAAAGGGAATAACCTCAGAAAATAAATATGATAAAATTACTAATGTAATTAAAATATATGAAAATCTGATACCAAGACGACTTCCCAACAGAAAAATCGCTGCCAGGGGATATGTATAAATCCACAGAAATGCACTACCTTTCACTCCACCATCTATGAATAGATAAAAAAAGAATATCAGCAGTAAAGTCATTCCTAAAATTGAGTAAAATTGAATGTTCCAGGTTTTCCTGACCCTGTATATAAAAAACAAAAAAATACTACAAAACAGAAAATCTAATATTGATAATAAATAATCCTTTTGTAAAAACCCCAGAATGCCTAATAATGCCAGAAATACACATCCCAGAGCCAATATTCCATTTATTACTTGAAATTTTCTAATATCTTCAACAGATCGCTTTTGATCTTCAGTATCAGTAGGAATTTGAAAAATTCTTTTTAAATTTAGCTTTAACATTCCATATTTCTTCCAGCATTTATTATTAAATATTTAATGATTAATTAGTAAACAAATTCAAATTTTCACAAAAATATTTTAAATATTTTTATAATGCAATTAAAGTCAAAAAAATATAACAAAAATAAAATATATCAATATTAATATAATGATTTTTAATAAAACAAAACGGATTAATTGAAACAAGATTCTTTTTTTTTGATTTTCCATTTCTGATTTAGTATGTTGTATTGTAATGCTTTTCCTTTTCTGTTTTAAAAAAAATGTTCATATTACACAGATAAAAAATTTGGGAGGGCGGTGCTTTTGAAAAAACACATTTATTTTATCCTGATTTTCATTATAATAGCAACAATGAACTGTAACAAAAGTGAGAATATTGAAATGAACAACATTACTATCCATTATCATCGATATGATAACAAATATGAAGACTGGAAACTTTGGACTTGGGTCGATCAGTACAAACATGAAATTTTTCAAACCGGAAGAGATGAATATGGAATTATTTTTAATCTTAATCTATCTGAATATCCATTAAAGGGTAAAATCAGCATTTTACCAAAATATAAAGAATGGGAAAAAAAAGACCCACCAGAGCGAAGTTGGTTTCGCTCTATGGCAAAGGAAATTTGGATTTTACAGGATGATATCAAAATTTATTCTTCCAGACCAGGCACAAATCCCAAAATCCGAAAAACCTTTATTGATTCCCATGATAGCCTAACAGTAATTCTCTCAACTCCTGTTAGCAATAAAAATTTAAAATCCCTTTCTCCAAAAATAATCCTGGATAATCCGGAAGATATACATATCAGATCAATATCTACCTTTCCGAAAAATGCTGATAGTTCAAATATTCTGATCATTAAAACTGCTACAAAAATAGATCTTAATAAGTTACCAGGTAAATTACACTTAGACGGTTTTGATGAAGGTAATCTTGTTCTTCGCTCAGTTCTTGACGAAAATAACTTTATAACAAATGAACCGTTGGGAGTGTTTTATTCCCCTGAACAAACTAAATTTTCTGTATTCGCACCAGGCGCCACCAATGTCTGTTTGAACCTTTACAATAAATATAAAAACGGTAAGGCAAAAAAATATACAATGAAGAAGGGTGAAAAAGGTGTTTGGTCAACAATCATCGAAAAAGATATTATTGGTAAGTATTATACATTTAATATTGACGGCCCTGACCCAAACTATTCACCGGATAAAGAAGTAATTGACCCTTATGCCAAATGTGTTACAGCCCATAACGGACGTGGAATAATCACTAATGATTCAACTCCGATTGCCCAGGGTCCTAATTTTCCTTTTTCACAGGCAATAATATATGAAATTCATGTTCGGGATTTTACAATTTCAGAAAATTCAGGCGTTAAAAATAAAGGAAAATATTTAGGTTTTGCAGAAGAAAACACAAGATTGCAAGGTACTGATCTCAAAACCGGTCTGGATCATTTAAAAGAATTGGGAATTAATACTGTACAACTGCTGCCTGTTCAGGATTTTGAACATGATAATAGCTCAAATAATTATTTTTGGGGCTATATGTCAGTTAACTATAATTCTCCCGACGGTTGGTATGCTACAGACATTTCCAATGATTTCCGGATTAAAGAATTTAAAACTTTGGTTTCAAATCTTCACAAAAACGGCATCAAAGTAGTAATGGATGTTGTATACAACCATACTGCGGAAGGAAGTCCCCAGGTCAAATTTAATTTTAACGGATTTGCTCCAAATTATTATTACAGACAAAAAATTGATGGTGCTTATTGGAATGGCTCTGGCTGTGGTAATGAAATGCGCTCCGAAAATCCCATGGTTCGTAAATATATAGTAGAATCTCTAAAATATTGGGTTAAAGAATATGATATAGATGGTTTTAGATTTGACTTAATGGGATTACACGATATGGAAACAATGACCGAAATTATTTCAACATTGAGGAGTATCAAACCTGATATTTTTATTTATGGCGAGCCATGGACTGCAGGCAATACACCAATCACACCAACAATTAAAGGTACTCAGCGGGGTAAAGAATTTGCAGTATTTAATGATCATTATCGTGACGCTTTGAAAGGCCCCTGGTATAATACGGAACCCGGTTATATTCAGACTGGTAGAAATATTGACGCTGTAAAATGTGGAATCATGGGAAGTATTGACGATTTTGCTGATTCTCCGACTGAAGTTATTAATTACACTACCTGTCATGATGGGAGGACTTTATGGGATCAATTAGTCGCCTCCACTGAGGGAATTGATTCTATGACCAACACGGAGTTACAGGCAATGGATAAACTTGGAGCAGCCATTCTTTTCACCTCCCAGGGTATTCCCTTTATACACGGTGGCCAGGAAATTCTGAGAAGTAAATTCGGTTCTCATAATAGTTACAATCTACCAGATAAAATCAATAAAATTAGTTGGGATTATAAGCAGGAAAATTTAAACATATTTAATTATTACAAGGGATTAATCGAACTTAGAAAATCCCATCCAATGTTTAGAATGACTAATGCAAAAGAAATCAGGAAAAATTTAATTTTCTTTGACAACACTCCACACAATTCTATTGCCTATTCATTAAAAAAAGGAAATTCAAATGATACCTGGAAAGAGGTATTGATTCTTATTAATCCAAACCGTTTTGAAGTCTCATTCGATATTCCACAAAACAAATGGATTCTTATAGTTGACGATAAAACTGCCGGTGTAGATATTATCGAACCAATATCCGAGGAAAAGGTTTTTGTTAAAGCCTATTCTGTTAAAATCATGTATAGGCTGTAGTTTTTTATTTGAATATTTTATAATGGCATAAATGGCCTAAACATTTAACAATTTGATTCAATAATTTTTGATTAAGATATTCTTCGAAAAAGAAAATCTTAATTCAGAGTATACACGAGGATTCTTCAATTTATATATTAATTAAATTAGTAACTAATGTGTTAATTTTCAACATTTAACAGGGAAATAGAAATTTCAATTTTAAAAAAAGTTTAAAATTCTTTACAATTCAGGTTAAAATTAATAACTTCTTTAAGTTTGTCAAAAGGATTGATCAAAACAGAAAATTCTATAATGATAATTTACTCTAATTACAGAAAGATGATTTTATGAGATTTTTAATTGCTGATGATGTCAAAATCAACCGAATATTAATGGAAAAATTTTTATCTCCCTATGGAAATTGTGTGATAGCAAAAGACGGAAATGAGACAATAAAAATTGTTACTGAAAGTTGGAATGATAAAAAAACTTTTGACATAATCTTTTTAGACATTGGAATGCCAGTATTAGACGGATTAGGTGCTCTTAAAAAAATCCGGTCCTTGGAACAGATGCGGAATACTAAGGATATAGATAAAATTAAGGTAATCATTACTACAGCACAGGGAGATAAATCAAATATTGTGGAAGCACTTTCACGAGGCAATATAGCCGCATACCTCATGAAACCAATTACCAAACAAAAATTAATTGATGAACTAAAAAAACTGAAACTCATTGATTAAAAAAATCTGATTAAATATTCTCACTAAGTAGAAAAAATGACGAATACCGAATTTTCAACCTCTCCTCTCATTCCCTTAATTCTCATTGTTGATGATAGTTCAATTGTTCGACAAATTATAAAAAAACAATTAATTCAAGAGAATTATAATGTTATCACACTGTCAAGTGGAAAGGAAGCGCTAGAATACCTACAGAAACAAGCCAGTCCTGATTTAATTCTACTTGATGTAATGATGCCGGAAATGAACGGATTTGAAACTTGCAAAAAGATTAAAAACAACAAAAAGACATCTAAAATCCCAGTAATTTTCTTAACAGGGAAAGACAAAAAAGAGGGTTTTAAAGAAGGCAAAAAATACGGTGCTGTAGATATTATCCAAAAAACCACTGAAACTGAAGATATTCCAAATCGGATAAAAAAATTTCTTCCAGCCAATCTGTCAGCAGAAAAAAATTCAGAAACCGAGATCGAATTAAAAAAAATTCAAACTCAACTGGAATTGATATTAGAAAATGTAGATCTGGGAATTTGGGAACTTAATCTAAGAGATAAAAAAATTTCCTTTAGCCATCACTTTGAAAAAACTCTGGGTTATAATGAAACAACCTGGAGTTTATATAATCTGAAAAATATTATTCATTCTAATGATAAAAATAAATTTATTACTGCAGTTAATGACCTAATTAACAAAAAAGTAACAACTATCAGTACTTTGCAGCAAATTAAATCTGTTTCCGGAAAATGGCATAGTATCAAATTAAATGGAAAAATTATTTCGCAAAATGGTGAACAAGAATCTATTGTAGCGACTGGTATTTTCCGGGATTTCACTAATCAGGAAAAAGCAACCAAAAAAAGTACAAAATCCAATACAAATACTAAAATTAATCTAAACAATATATTAACCAAAATATTACCTTCAATAAAAAAGCAATTAAAACAGAAAAAGATTAGTCTTCAATTGAAGAAATCTGATGATCCCTTATTTATCAGTGGTAAACCAAAGGATATAGAATTAATATTTCTTCACCTTTTCCAAAACTCAATTGAATCACTTGATCAGAGTAACCATTTAAAAAAAATTATTTCTGTAAAAATTTTTAAAAGAAAAGATAAGGTTTACCTTTATTTCATAGATAACGGTATAGGAATTCCGAAGAAAAATATATCAAAAATATTTGATGCTTCATTCTCGACAAAAGAAAAAGACAAATCATCAGGTATGGGTTTGACAATAATTAATAAAATCATTTTTGAACTTAAAGGAAATATTCATTGTGAATCATCTGAAGATACAAAAACAATCTTCAAAATAAATTTTCCGGCTATAGAAGAATAATACAATTAATCTTTGTAATTTTCCCGGATCATATCTCGTATTTTACTTAAACGAAAATCAACAACTTCAAGAGCCTGCTTAATATCTTTTACTTTTATTGCATTAAATAGCATACATTCCAATTCAAAATCTTCTTTGAAGGAAACTTTTTTCCCAAGCCTGTGTTTGACCTCAATATATAAATATGAACTAATTATTTCAACTAACTCATTTATAATAAAATTACCAGCCGATTTCCCAAGAATTCTATAAAAATTTTCAATATGATTTAAATATTCTTCTTTATTTTTCAGGCTCTCTCTTGCATTTGCCAATATTTCACCTAATTTCATAATTTGAATTTTGGAAATGTTTCCAACAGCCTTAGAAATCAAATGCTTTTCCAATAAAGTTTGAATTTCAATTATTTCCATTAAATTATCCTTATCCATTATATATTCTGACATAATGGGATTGGGAATGAATAATGAATTAACATATTTTTTAATGTAAATACCTGAGCCATGTTTAATGTCAATAAACCCCTGTGTTTCCAATTTTTTAATAGCCTCACGTAAAGTAGGCACTCCAACGCCATAGTCCTTTGCCATTTCTGTTGTAGAAGGGAGCCTGTCTCCTTCTTTAAATTTATTTTTTGTTATATATTTTTGAATTTCCGCGGCCAGACTATCAGACAATGATTGTTTTTTGATTTTTGTTATACCTTTCATGGTTCCTTCCTTTTTTTATCTTATCATTAATTCATTTTATGATTTTATTTAAATAATGTCAAGTTCATATTAAAAATAAAAAAAGATATTCCATTTTGTTGAATTTTATTCTTTTTTTTTCGGCCTTATTATCCAAAAATATTTAAAAAAAAATATTAGACTTACAATAATCTGTTTTTTATCTAATAAATTCACATTTCCGCTTTTTCCTTTAAAATAAATCAACGATAATAAAGAAAGGAACGAGATGCGATATGTTGAAAACAATAAAAAATAAAACCTTTAATTTTAGCAGAACCCAGGAAGAAATGGGGATTCAAATCTACGAGATAGAAAAGTATCTATCACAAGTAAAAACAAAAAAATCCAAGAATGATATAATTAAGGAATGGGTTGATAAATATGGTTCTATTATCAGAAAATTTCTGGATTCATTATCAGATGAAGAAATAGATTACCTTTTTTATAATTTGCCACGAGAAATGATAAACTCCATCATTAATAAAACAATTTCAAACAACTCCAGGACTTGAGTTAAGTTCACAATATTAACAAGTGAACTTGACTTAAGTCGAATTACTCATAGATAATTCAATGGAACTGGGTAGTGGCTATACCAAAACATGAGGGATTCAGGCTATAATATTTCCATAATATGATCTGCAATTTGTTTTGCTGAAAAGTCTTTTTCTATTTCGATCCAACAGGCATTTAATTGATGGCGAAACCAGGTCAATTGTCGTTTTGCATACCTTCGTGTATTTTGCTTAAGATTTTCAATCATTTCTTCTTTGCTACATTTATCATCCAAATAGGGTACAATTTCCTGATAACCTAAAGTTTTTAGAGTCTCGAGATCAACACGACTGCCATTTTTTAATAGTTGTCGGACCTCATCGATTAATCCCTCTCCAATCATTTCGTCAACACGTTCGTTAATTCGATTATATAATAATTTTCTATCGCGATTCAGGATAAAAATTTTATTTGGGAAAGGTTCTTCTATTTGCTGTTTTTTATAATGTTGGCTCGGTGGTTTGCCGGTAATTTCATAAATCTCAAGAGCTCTTGTTATTCGTTTGACATTATTCACATGGATTTTTAGTGCAACTTCAGGATCAATATCAACAAGACGATTATATAAAGTAGCTGCACCTTTTTCTTTTAATTCTCTTTGAATTTTATCCCGAACTTTGTTATCGGTTATACTGTCGTTAAAAATGCCATAGATCATGGCTTTAACATACATTCCCGAGCCACCAACAAAAATCGGCAAATTCCCTCTGTTCAGAATTTCCTTCACAGATTTCAGAGCTAATTCCCTATAACCACCGGCACTAATTTGTTCATTTGGATTTAGTATATCTATTAAATGATGCGGAATATCTGCGATCTGCTTCATGGTAGGCTTAGCTGTACCAATAGTCATGCCTCGGAAAACCTGTCGGGAATCAATTGAGATAATTTCGCCTTTTAGTTTTCGGGCTAATTCGATAGCTGTCATGGTTTTTCCAACAGCAGTTGGTCCCAAAACAAAAGGTACAGGAGGTAAATTTTTTGGGTAATCTATTTTCATTAATTTCCTAATTTCCAAAAGAGGAGTGGTACATCAAATATCTTCAATTATAATTCTTATATCATTTTCCCCTGGTTTCTGCCCGGTATAACAAAACCGTCAAATTCTCTCAAATCGCTTATCAAGTTCTTTTAAAGTTAAATTAACTATTATCGGTCTGCCATGAGGGCAATAATAAGGTTCGGATGTTTTAAACAACCTTTCAACAAGATATTGCATTTCCTGGGCAGTAAGATTGTCTCCGGATTTGATAGCCGCTTTGCAGGCATAAGCAGCAGCCACACGGGTCTGAATACTCGTATCCTTTTTTCCATATTCCTGGTAATAATCAATAATATCTTTGATTATGGATTCTTCATTTCCCCATCGCATTCCGGCTGGCACTCCTTCTACTGCTATAGTATTTACGCCAAATTCTTTTACCCTAAAACCTAATTTTTCGACAAAGGGTAAGATTTCCAGCAACGAAGACATGTCAGTTACAGAAAGTTCGACAATTTGTGGAAATAATAATTGTTGAGTTTTCCAGGCCTCTTTACTAAATGACTCCACAGCCTCTTCAAAAAGAATTCTCTCATGGGC
This sequence comes from Fidelibacterota bacterium, assembly GCA_029939575.1. GTDB lineage: Bacteria > Fidelibacterota > UBA2242 > UBA2242 > JAOZSR01 > JAOZSR01. The sequence continues at coordinate 45,687 of JAOZSR010000013.1, read as the reverse complement.
AACATGCTGATCAATTATCACTAATCCTGTTGCAACCTGGCTGATTATATATCTTTTATGAACCTGATAAACCTGAATGTTTGATAAATCCTGATTTTCTTTTTCTATTCCCGAACGTTCAGTAAAACGCTGCGCTCTTTCTGCCCAACGCTCCATATCTCCCTGTTGAGTATAATGCTGGGTTTTAGTATAATTTCTCTCGTCATCTGGTTTTTCGTATGTATTCTTGCCAGAGAAAAACTGGGTTTGAGTCTGTTTCGGTCTGACCTCGTCATCAGGCCGGATCTGGGCAGATTGTTTAATAGAAGGTTGAGAATAGTAATCAATTGGTGAAAATTTCTGTAAATCCGGAGCTATTGCTGTAATTTCTTTTAAATTTTCTCTAACTGCATCTTTGATAGTATTTATTAAAGCGGACTGATTGCTGAATTTAACTTCCATTTTAGTTGGATGAACATTAACATCCACTTCTCCCGGAGGTATTGTTAAATTGAGACAATAAAATGGATATTCACCTCGCGAAAGTAATCCGGAATAGCCTTCGGAAACAGCAAAATTCACCAACCTGTCAGTAACAAAGCGATTATTAACATAGAAAAACTGCTCACCACGACGGGCCCTGACAAGATTAATATTTCCAATATAGCCATTCAATTCAAAGGGACCACGTTTATAATCCAATTTGATCAGATTTGATTTATATTCCTGTGAAAATACCTGCCCAATCCGCTCTTTCCTGCTTTGTGAGCGTAGATTAAATACTTCTCTTGTTCCATGAATTAAAATAAAATGTATTCTCGGATGAACTAATGAAAAATTTCGAATCACATCAATAACTTTACGATATTCAACATTTTTGGATTTTAAAAATTTTCGCCGGGCCGGTACATTGAAAAACAGATTGTGAACTGATATAGCAGTTCCGGGTTTTGGACTATGGGGTTTAATATCTCTAAAATTTCCACCTTCTATTTGTAATTCATATCCTATGTTGGCATCTTTAAGTGTTGATATAGCTTTTACACGTGATACAGCAGCAATACTAGCCAGCGCCTCCCCTCTGAATCCAAGGGACTTGATTTCCAGTAAGTCATCTACTGTTCTGATTTTACTGGTTGCATAGCGCTCAAAAGCAAGTAACAAATCATCTTCAGACATCCCGTCGCCATTATCCACAACTTCACAAAGTGTTTTACCTCCATTTTGAATTACCACAATTATCTCTGTTGCATTGGCATCAATACTATTTTCCACCAGTTCTTTAATTAAAGAAGATGGCTGCTGAACAACTTCTCCGGCTGCAATTTTATTGGTCAATTGTTCATTTAATATTCTAATTTTTGACATGAATTTTTAATTATTTAGTTTTTTAAGTCTAATTTCTCTCAGTTCCGGGATTTCCAATCAACTTTCTGATATTATTTTATTAACAGATCTTGAAATCCTACGCCCAATTCTTGTAGCTTCTTTATTTAATTCTTCAACTTCATTTTTCATTTTTTCACAAAAAGCAGTGTCCTCAATTCCCGCCAGATTAATTTTGACATTATAGCCGGCTCCTTTTACTGCTGACTCTCCGGTTAATCCTGCTACACCCGCATCACTTATAGAATTGATATTGCCATGCTGAATAATTTTGTCCGTAAGTTTCAGAGCCTCCAGAGAATATTTCATAATTTCCAGTGGAACCTGAGTAGCGTTTTTGGTTGCTTCCTGAATTGCATAATTCCGTAATTTCTTTTGTTCATCTGTTTTTTTCTTCATGCGGAAACAATCCATGACTTTATTAAAAGCCGCAGTATCTAAATCAACAAGCCTGATCAATTTTGCTTTAATTTCCTGGGCTTTGGAAGAATATTCATTCATCATTATGTTTTTTCTTTCATATCCCTTTTTTCCATGTGTAAGATTGCCAACCATAGCAGTCAATCCGGCACACAAAGCTCCACAATAAGCAGCTACACTGCCACCGCCAGGAGCAGGTGAATCTGTAGAAAGTTCATCTACAAAACCAGCCATTGTCATATCAACTAAAGGATTAGAAAATTCTTTGAATTGGTATTCAATTATTTTTTTCTCTGGATCAAAGTTTGAAACCTCATTTAGCCCAAGGGATTGAATTGCTGTCCTGATTATATCTGTTTCAGGCACACCTTCGCATTTACCCTGTTTTTTGAGATAATATTTGCCGGCAGCAAGCATAGCTTCCAAAGGAATAAGTCCAACAAGTTCTGAGCCGGTAACCCGTAAACCCTTTTTGTTAGCCAGGCGTCTGGCTTCTTCAAATGCCTGGTGAGGAGCAGTCACATTATAATTAGTCAGATTTATTGAAATCTGGGCCATTTTATATTCATCAATATACCAACCAACAGCTTTTGTATATTTCAATGTTCCCGGCTGGCGAAGGGATTTACCCTTTTCATCTTTGACGACTTTACCCTTTTTATCTCGTTTTAAACGACCTTTTTCTCTCATTGTCAAAGCAATGTCACTGGCTTTTTTCTTATCCTGAGTATTCAAGTTAATATTATAGGCAATTAAAAACTCTCTGACTCCGACCACAGTAGCACCTGATTTTTCATTAAAAACTGCGTCACCATAATCGGGTTTCCATTCAGGGTCTTTAAATTTTTCAGATAATCCCTCGTACTCTCCCTGGCGAATGTTTGCCAAATTAATACGCTCCGGTTTTTGGGCAGATTTTTCATATAAATATGTTGGGATATTAAGTTCTTTAGCAACTTTTTTGGCAAGTTTATGTGACAATTCTATACATTCTTCTATAGAAATCCCGGATACTGGAATCAATGGACATACATCTGTGGCTCCCATTCTGGCATGGGCTCCGCTATGTTTTCTCATATCTATAATCTGGCTAGCCATTTTAATTCCGGCAAAGGCTCCCTCGATGACACTCTCTTTTGTCCCGATAAATGTCACAACAGTTCGGTTTGTATCTGCCCCCGGATCTACATCTAATAATTTTATATTATCAATAGATTCAATCGCATTAGTAATTTGTTTAATTATTCCAAGATCACGTCCTTCACTAAAATTTGGAACACATTCAATTATTTCTGCCATAATCTTTCCCTTTTTTCATTTTTTTAATTAAAAATTTGTAGTATTTCTATTACTAATGACCTGTTTATGTAATAATTATTTTATCCCAACAATACCACTGAGATAATGATATAGCCCTATAATAATTATTGCCATAATAACCAACCACCACACAGGTCGCCTGGGTTTAAGTTTATATAACCTGTTTCTCAGATTAATTCTTTTTTCATCTAAGTCATCTTTAGAATGACTAATTGTAAACTTTTCTCGCTTCCATCGTCCCATTAAATTCCTCCAAATAATTTAGAAAAAAACATAATAAAAGGATTAAGAAAAACACCAATTATTGAAACATTTGTAATTAACCCAAATACAATTAAACCTAGTAATATAAATGGGCCGTATTGATTAAGATTCCTTACAATATATTCTTTTTCTGCAGGCAATATTCCGAATAATATTTTCGAGCCATCAAGTGGTGGAATCGGTATAAGATTAAAAAAAGCCAGTGCAACATTTATCATCAAACTCCAACGTATCATCATAAACAAAGGTTTTAATATTGTCATTGGAATAATATTTAATCCGCCTGCCAAAATAATTCTAATTAGAATTCCACTAATTAGGGCTAAAAACATATTTGCCAGAGGTCCTGCCAAAGAAATTAACATCAAATCTTTTTTAGGATTTTCTAAATTGTAACTATTTACAGGTACTGGTTTTGCCCATCCAAAATGAACAATTAATATCATTAGTGTTCCAATTGGATCAAGATGAACCATTGGATTCATTGATAATCTACCGGCGTTACGTGCAGTTGGATCGCCCAATTTAAACGCAACCCATCCATGCATAAATTCATGAAATGTCAGAGCAAGTAGAATTGGTGGAATTAAAACTACTAATTCCTGTATATTAAGCGTATTCATTAAAAACCTCATTATTTATTAAATTCAAAAAATCAATCAGGCGCTAATTTATACCACTATATTAAGAATCGCAAGATAGAGTATTTTATTTATTATCCTCTATAACTTATTAAAATTCAGTTTAAAAGTTACCTAACCGATAGTAAATATTCATTCAACTTTATTGAAGAAATGTGAATATTAGTGTTTTTGGTATGATAATTGAAAAGAAAATGTACACCATACCATTCCTAGGAACGGGGGGACTAACAAAGTCTCCCCGTTTCTTTTTATAAACATATTTATTAACTTATTAATACCTTGAAACTTCTATCCTTATAATATTTGACAATTTCGTAAAAAGTAAATTTGCTGTCATTCTGAATGAGGCACGAATGTTTACAATCAGGTTTTTGACTGAAAGAATCTCCTACAATTACCGACGAAATTCTTCGCGCCTACGCTGCCTCAGACTATGTCCGGCTTTCGACGGAAAGACAGCTTCGAACCTTTTTTATAACTCCAGCATATTTAAAATCGGCAAAAATAGTTAACTGAAATCAAATAATTACCCGTTAATAAAATATAATTTTTCATTAATATTATATTTTTCAATAATAAAAATTTTTTATTCCGAAGAATTCTTATGGTGGTGAGAAGTTTCGTTAATTCTCTGCTATCAAAAAGTGTTTTTTCAAGATCTTTCTCAAATACAACTGAATAATTCCAGGCAAAGCACTTTAGAATTTCTGATATTTCAGAAATTTCTGAAATATCAGAAATTCTCAGACATTTTTTATTTACTCGTATCAAAATAATCACCAGACTCTATTTGACTAATTAACAATGAGTTTTCAAAAAAAATCTACTCCTTTTTTTTTATGGTACGCCACTTGCCAATGTATATGATAAAAATGAATGGAATGGAGGTGAGATATGAGATATGGTTAAAAGTAGGGATAAATTAAATCTTTTTTATTAACTCATAAAAACTATGAGTTTTTTAAACTTATGGGAAAGTTTAAAAAACAAGGGAAAATTATCAATCAAAAAGGAGGATTGTATGACAAAAAATGTCATTTTATGTTTATTATTAATCTGCTTACCCTTTGCACTCTTCGGAGGTGTTTCGGGGAAAATTGCAGGTACAGTTGTTGATATTGAAACCGGTGAACCACTTGCTGGAGTTAATGTAATCATAGAAGGTGGCTCAAAAACACTCGGTGGCGCTTCTGATATTAACGGATATTACACTGTATTAAATATTCCTGTGGGGAACTACACAATAAAAGCTTCCTATATGGGTAAAAAAACTGTTGTAATCCAAAATATTAGAGTATCTTTGAATTTAACAACAGAAATTAATTTCGAAATGGAAAATACTTCTTTAGCATTTGAAGAAGTAATTGTAACTGCAGAGCGTAAATTAATTCGTAAAGATGAAACAAACACAAATATCATTAAAACTGCAGAAGATATTGAAAATATGCCTGTTCGAGGTATTGAAAATATTGCTGCCGCAACCGCCGGAGTAGTAAAAGCAGAAAACGGAAATGTAATGAACATTCGTGGAGGTCGTGGTGGCGAAACAGCAACATATATTGATGGTGTTCTTATTAATGATCCATATAATAATGCTGTCAGAGTGTATCTACCAAATGAAGCAATCGAAGAAATGAGTGTTCAAACTGGTGGATTTAATGCTGAATATGGTGATGCAATGTCAGGAATAATTGCCATTACAACAAATGTTGGATCTAAGAAATATCATGCAAGTATTCAGGCAATTACCGATGAATTCCTAAGCGCTGATGAAAAAAAACTAGGTGCATATTCTTACGGTTTTAATGAATTCGTAGCATCCTTTAGCGGGCCAATAATACCTGGTTCAAATCACACTTTCTTCTTAAGTGGTACAAGGAAATATCAGGCTGATTGGTCGCCATCATACGGATGGGCAGAGAATCCGGATAAATTAGATAATTATCATTATGTACATAATTCTTACGAACCATCATACTTTGGTACTAATAATTTCGATATTGTAATAGATTCATTATTTTCAGTAGGAAATGAAACCGGCGTTTTTGATTCTGCCCGAGTAGATACATTTTCTACTAAGGATTATTCTTTTAATGCCCGTCTACCGGAAAATTTTCGCTCAACCTGGTCATTTTCAGGCAAAGTTAAATTCCAATTAGGAAAAAACATGGAATTTAAAAGCAGTATGACCCAGACAAATCGGGAAACATCCACAGATTTTCTTGGACAAGCAATCGGTATTCAACCAGTCAGATTTTTTAACACTGAACATCGTCCGGTCATGTTAACCTACGCCAAATCAATAAATAATACTTTTACACATACCGTTTCATCAAGAACCTTTTACGAAGCAAAATTTAATTGGTTTGACACAGAAAGAAAATGTTGGGATCCGGAATTTAAAGATGACCTGATGATGTATGGCGACGTTGCCAATAATCCTTTTGCAGATGATGATACAACAAGTATGGGAGAAGCATATACAGGAAGAATTGAACCTGGAATAAGTCAGGTGGACTTCTTTGCTCCCGGAGCTACTTATGATAATTTCTTTAAAAACAGAACAACCTATTGGGGAGTAGATTTTGATATTACTCATCAGCAGGGACAGTATCATACATTTAAAGCCGGTTTTGATTATAAATATCATACTATAAGATCAATCAGAATTTATGGACCATCCAAATTATCAGATCCTGATTATGAAACAGAACTTGAACGATACAGAGGTGCTGACATTCGAAATTATGGATATGACATTTTTGGCGATGAATGTGATGAAGGCAGTTATATAGAAGATGTTGTAAGAGATGATGAAAATACTCCAATCAGTGGATATGCCAACCAAAAACCTTATAACCCAATTGTTATGAGCGCCTATTTACAGGATAAAATTGAATTTGAAGATATCATTCTAAATCTTGGTATACGTTGGGACAGAATCGATCCAAATGCATGGATGTTTAAACAACAGGCAGCCGAATTTGATGATAACAATAATGTTGTTCCCGGAACAGGTATGTTTAGCGGTGATGAAATATTTGATGCTGGAGATATAAAAGATTCTGAAGCCTATTCCTTTATTTCACCACGCCTTGGTGTTAGTTTTCCTGTAACAGATCAAACAGTTTTTCATGCTCAATATGGAAAATTCTATCAATCTCCAAGGTTAACAGATCTTTATCTTAGCCCATTTTATCTTGATAGGTTTGTTTCTACTGGTGGATATTTTACAACATTAAACAATCCAAACCTCAGACCACCTAAAACAACTTCCTATGAAATTGGTTTTAGACAGAGACTTGGTGCAAGTGCTTCATTACAATTAACAGCCTTTTATAAAGAAACAGAAGATCTTGTACAAATTGTTCCAATTAATACGGATGTTACAAATATTGCTTTTATGATGAACGGCGATTTTGGAACAGTAAAAGGTATGGATATTGTTTTTAATCTAAGACGAGTTAAAAACTTAATGGCTTCAATTAATTATGAAATGCAATATGCTACTGGTACCGGTTCAGCTTCCGCTTCAAACTATGATATTGCCTGGCAAGGTGGATCAAGAGGTAATTTTCCAAAATTCGCTATGCCACTTAATTACGAACAGCGACATACGGGAAGTGTAATGTTAGATTACAGATTCGGAAAATCCGATGCTCCAATCAAACTATTAAAAAGTGCCGGAGCTAATATGATGTTTACCTTTAATTCAGGACGGCCATATACATTGATGGAAGTTCAAAATTCCAATCCATTTACAGGTAGATATGATAATGACAATCTGACTACTGTTCCATCCGGAGCTGTAAATTCTGTAACAAGTCCATGGTGTTTTAGAATTGATCTGAAAATAGATAAAAAATTCTATATTGGTAATAGTAAACTCGTAATGTATGCAACAATTTTAAATTTATTAAACACAGAGAATATAAGAAACGTATGGATTACAACTGGTTTGGCTGACGATACAGGATATGTTGGAAAACCTTCAGGTCAGGCTTTCTGGGATGCTGCAGACAATACAACTCGCAGTCTGTATAAAATGCGTGAAATGGATTACAACAATTATGGTATTCCTCGTCAGATTCGCCTTGGAGTACAGTTTGAAATGTAAGAGATACCACTCTAAAATAAATGGAGGAATATTTATGAAAAAGATAATATCAATATTATTAATCGGGTTATTTATTTCTACCCTTTTAATGGGTAGCTTAAATACTACCAATAGCAGGCAAGCATTAATGAAGACCACTGAAACAAGTGATCTCTGGGTTAATGTTAACCGGATGAATGGTGTTTTTAGAAATAATGGCACCTGGTTTTACGATAATATATTAGGAGACTGGGGACTCGAATGGCCTCAGGGAACAGGGCTGAGTCCAATTTTTGGCGCCGGACAATTCCTGGGAGCAATGGTAGGTGGAGCACCCAGAGTAGCTGCTTCATATCATAACCATACAGAATTCCAGGCCGGGCAGATCACATCTCCTGGTGTTGCGACCAATAAACTTAATCCTGAATATAGATGGTATGTAATTAAACCACAAGGTGTTGGAGATTGGGCAGAATGGCCATTTGATCAGGGAGCTCCTGCTCTTAAGGCTTCTGATGGTACAGATAGTCTCGATGCATCCGGAAATAAAATCCCAAAATTAATCGGAGATATTACAGCTTTTTGTGTATTTAATGATTTAGCAGAACATGCTGAATTCGCAACTGCAAAATTGAATGCAGAAATTGGAATGACAGTCTGGGCGTTTAACAGAGCAGATGCAATTGGCGATATGATCTTCATTAAATGGACCCTTATTAATAAAGGTGATGAAAATTGGGATGAAACTTACTTTGCAATCTGGTCTGATCCTGATGTTGGAGACGGCTGGGATGATTTTGTAGGTTGTGATACTACTCTTGGACTGGGATATTGTTATAATGCATCTAATGATGATCAAAATTATGGTGCTGCACCTCCGGCTGTTGGTATTGATTTTTTCCAGGGACCAATTGTAGACAGTCCCGGAGAAACAGTTAATTTACCCGATGGTACACAACTCGCTGATAAAAAAATGTTAAAAATGACATCCTTTATTTTCTATAATAATGATGATTCTAATCAGGGAAATCCTCAGACAGGAGGAGATGTTTGGAATTATCTGAGGGGCTATTGGAGAGATGGCAATCCTATAACCTACGGTGGTACAGGTACAGATCCGGCGGCAGATCCGGCTCCATTTATGTTTACAGGTGATCCTGAATCCGGAGAAGGCTGGATGGATCAGGATGAAGCTGATCGTCGTTTTATGATGACAACTGGTCCTTATAGTATGGCACCGTGGGTAGATGCAGATGGTGATGGAATTGCAGAATTCGGCGAAACCGGTGTACAAGAGATTGTTGCAGGAGCTTTGGTAGGAAGAGGTTCAGATAATCTGAACAGTGTAACCTATTTAAAAGCAGTTGATGAAATTGCACAATTAGCTTATGATATTGATTTTGGATTACCTATGCCACCAGCTCCACCAATTGTAAATTTAAGTGAAAATGATGGCGAAGTTGTACTGACATGGGGTGAAGAATCAGAATTAATGCCCGATGGAGAATCACCATATCATGTTGCAGATATTGTGGCTAATGGTCTAGTTGGCCAGATGATGGTTGTTGATGGTGAATATACAGAGGTTACAGATGGAACTTACGATTTTACCGGCTATACAATATACCAATATTCTGATGCATCTGGAGCAAATCCGGTTAAATATGCATCTTTTGGAGTCGATGAAATTGCGGAAACCACACCATATACAGGAAAACGTTTTTTGAACATAACTGAAAACAAACATTTTATGGTTGGAAATGTTGGCGATGCATTGGTTAATGGGAATACCTATTATTTTGGAGTATCAGGAAATTCATATTGCAAATTTGCGATTCCACAATATTTTCCAAGTGCTTCTACCATTGTATCTGTAACTCCACAGTCAAATCCGGGGGAAAGGTTAACCTGTGCATTTCAGGATACTATTGCAACAACCCATATTCAATTAGACAATGCCGGTCCGTCCGGTGACGGTGAAGCAATTATTTGGGTTGTTGATCCTTCCAAGGTTACAGGGGATAATTACAAAATTACTTTTGGTGATGATGGTTCCTGGAATCTATTGAATAGTACTGATGATAATGTTGTTACTTCTGATCAAACCAATTTAAGCGGTAATGATGCGTATAATATATATGATGGTTTAATGGTTAAAGTAATCGGACCTCCATTAGGAATAAATCCCGGCAGATATGGTGATGCCTATGGGGAAGGTTCAGTTAACAGTCTTAACTTTTTAAGCGGTTGGGATTTTGACGGACCTCGCTGGATAAGTGGCAGAGATAAAGGCTGGATCGGTCTATTTGGTGGATTAGGAAATGGTGATGACCACTTAGGTACTTCACTTACCAGTGGAACTGATTATATGGATTGTGAAGTCCGATTTGCCGGATTAACAGCAGCAGGTGAAAATGATACTACTATTGCTGATATTATGGCCTTGAGCAAAATTGAAGATCCCGACAAATGGTCAAAAGCTGTAGCCCTGGATGGTTGGGGTACATGGGGTACTTACCTCGCTGATGTTCCCTTTGCTGTCTATGATATGGAAAGCGACCCGATCAGGCGTTTAAAAATAGCAATCATTGAAGATGCAACCGGACCTGCTCAAAATAATGTTTGGGATATGGGTTGGAATCCTGTTGATAGTACCTTTGTTGACGATGGGGCTTTTGAATATATTTACATTCTGGCAGATGATTATGATGAACAATATACAGAATATTTGACTGGTGATTTATCCGGGGAAATGTTTGGTGGCTGGCCTATTCTGTATACAATATCACCTCAGGCAAGAGGAACACATCCATATCTTGAGGCACCTTTTGAAATGCAAATTTATGCAAGTAATGTTCTCACTAACAATGATGAATTTCATTTCACATCTCCTGCCCCTGGAACACCAACAGAGGCCTCAATAAAAGAAGATATTAAAAAAATCAATGTTGTGCCTAATCCTTATTACGGATATCACAAAAACGAATTGAATATTTTTTCTAGATGGGTTCAGTTTACAAACCTACCGGCAAATCGCGAAGTAAAAATCAGGGTATTTGACCTGGCCGGGAACCTCATCAGAACACTTGATAAACCAGTTGATAATACCACATTACTACAATGGGATATGGAAAATGAGTATTCATTGCCAGTGGCAAGTGGTATTTATATTTATCATGTTGATGTTGAAGATATTGGAGAAAAAATTGGAAAATTGGCAATTTTTGCTCCCAATGAACGACTGGACACTTATTAATAAATGTGTATGTTTAAAATGTATAAGATTAGGAGATATAATATGAATAAAAATTATTTAAAGATAGGATTGTTAATATTGCTTATCATTGGGACCCAATGCGTATTTGCAAGCGCACCAAAAATGGGTACCAGTGCTGCTACTGAATTATTAATACCCATGGGAGCCAGAAATGTCTCTCTTGCCGGTTCAAATATTGCAAATGTATCAGGTTCAGAAGCAATATATTGGAATCCTGCAGGGTTAGCCAATATCAATTCAGGTGAAGTAACATTCAGTTATATGGATTATTTTGCAGATATGAAAGTAACTTATCTGGCATCTGGTATTCACGCTGGCAAAATTGGAGTGATTGGTATTAGTGCTCAAGTATTTAATATTGGAGAAATTTCAGTTACTACCTTTGAGGCACCTGATGGAACCGGAGAAATAATTAGTCCAAACTATATGACATTTGGTCTAACTTACTCAAAACGATTTACAGATAGAATTCTTTTTGGAACAAATGCAAAAGTAATAACCGAAAGAATTGGAACAATGTCTGCCAACGGAGCAGCTTTTGACTTTGGTTTACAATATTTAACTCCTTTTGGAATCGGTTTTGGAGTAACCCTGAAAAACTTTGGAACCCAAATGCAATTTGATGGAACAGCGGTTGAATTTGATTCAGACATTCCCTTTTCTAATCCAAACGCGACTACCAGGAAAACAAAACTGGATATGGGATCATCTGAACTTCCAACAAGTATGAATATGGGAATTTCATATTCCTATGACCTTGGAAACCTTGGTGCTCTTAATATGACCGGTGTTTATAATAACAATTCCTTTGAACTCGATCATATCAGTGCCGGTGCGGAATTTGACTTCCAGAATAAAATTTTTGTCAGAGCGGGATATTTGTCTTATATGTTTCCTGAAGATTGGGAATGGTCAAAAGATGTGCAATACGGACTATCCTATGGTTTAGGTTTAAATCTTAACCTGTCAGGAACAAACTTTATGTTTGATTATGCAAGTCGCCCGATGGAACTTTTTGATGCAAATCAATATTTTTCAGTAAGTATTGGTTTTTAAAATATATTTTTTAACGTGTCTTAAAGTAAATAAAAATAGAGCGACGGAAATAATATCTGTCGCTCTATTTTATTATTAAACTGGAATTTTTTTTCTCGTCTTTAACCCGATCCCCAAAAAAGGAAATTACATATTGAATAAATTAAAATCAGTCATATTTTTTCTTCTATGTTTCAGTATTATTTTAGCTGGAAAAAACCCTGTAATTTTAAGTGGATGTATTCAGGATTCTATAACTTTTAACAAAATTACCGGCGTTAATATTATAATTGATAATACAAATATAGGAACAGTATCTGGTAAAAATGGTAATTTTAATTTAATCATTGATAAATCTGACATTAATTCCGATATAATTTTTAGTCACATTGCTTATGAAGAAAAAAAAGTATCAATTAACAATTTAATCGCAGAATCAAATGTTTTTCTGATTCCTAAAAATATTCAATTACAAAAAATTCAAGTTGAAGGAAAAAGGAAAGCACTTAATTATGAAGAAAATATAACAAATATGGCTACAATCATTACAGAATTAAATTTTGAATCCAAAGGATATACTGACGTTGCAGATGTATTACATCACGATCAGGGTATCTTTATTGAAGAAAATCTAAATGGGAAAAAAACAATTTCTGTCAGAGGATCAAATAAAGAAGAAGTATTAATACTTTATGACGGAGTCAAACTAAACAACAATTTTAACAATCTATTTGATTTATCATTAATCGATCCATCGAGTCTTAAACAGATTGATGTAATCAAAGGAGCAAACCGGGCTAGTTTCGGAGCCCTTAATTCAGCTGCTGTAATAAATTTCATACCAAAATCAGAACAGGATTATTTACTAAAATTTGAACAACGATTTGGAACTTATAATTCCGGTGATTGGAGGATAAATATTTATAAAAATATTAAGAATTTTAAAGTATTTTCATCTTTCAAAAAAGGATCTTCTTCCCAAAGATATATTGCAAACTTATCACAAGATGATCATATCATACACAATTCACAAGCCGGAAACATGAATATTACTTATGGATTTGGAAATACAACTCAACCAGAACAAAAACATGTAATTAATACAAAATATTTAATTACAAAACGAAATTATACAAACAATCTATTTTATGAGGAATTAATAAACTCCCAAAGGATATCAACTTTTAGTTACTCCTGTAATCTTGAAAAATTTGGAAAAGCAAAAATAAATTTTGCAAATAATTTTTCCAGTGAAAATAGAGACTGGACCAGTGTTTATGGTGCTCATTCCTCATTAATTGATGACAATATGTATCGGATTTCAACAACTTATTCTTTAAATCGTCACAGTTTTTCCCTTGTATCAAATATAATCAGAGAAAACTCGGAGTTGGATTATCAGACTCATTTTCAAAATTCAGTTATTAATAATATCAACAAACCTGATAAACCTTTTACAAGAAAAAGAACAGGATATACAACAACATTTCAATTTCAAAATAAAGATCAAAACAATAGATTTAATTTAAAAGAAATTTCATTTCACCTGGGTTTTGAGCAAATAAAAGATCATATCTCACCATATCTTGCAATAAACCCAGGTGATAGTTATAATAGAAAATGGTTTGAAAATTCTAATACTCTTAATATCCTTTTTGATGGTCAATACGAAAATAACAGTATATCAACTTATATTAATCTTGGTGTAACAAATACTATTCCCAGCCTGTATCAACAACTTAACTACCAGCGATATCATATATTTGGTGATAATAAAAATGAACTTATGGCCGAATATAAAAAAACTGTTGAAGTAGGCTTTACCTATTCCGGATATAAAATATTCGGAAACAATAAAACTAGTATTTCAACTGCCATATTTAGCAATGACTACTCAAATAAATTCAGGTCTATTAGAATTAGCCAGAGTCCTTTATTATATTTTGATAATTATAAAGAAACTGATATTGAAGGAATTGAATCTTCTATTTCTACAAATTTTTTAAATAACCTTTTAGGTTTAAATCTTTCCCTTATCAAATATTTTGCTCCCGATAAAGGTGCTTTCCCTTTTAAATCAGATAAAAAAATAACCTCAACCCTCTTTTTTAAATATAAGATTATTAATATTGACTTATATTGGTTTTCTGAATCTGAAAAAACAGGTTTAATTATTGAAAACTCCGAAATAAAAGAAATTAGTTTTGATAAATATTCAAATTTTGATATCCTGTGTAAAATCAACTTTAATATATTGAATACCAAACTGATTTGCTCTTTGAGTGGACGAAATTTACTAACCAATAATGATACTTTTGAAGGAATTGCAATTCATGATACAAGGTATTATTGTACTTTTGGAGTGGAATTTTGAAAAATCATAAATTAATATTTTTAGTATTCTCAATGCTCTTACTTATTCAAAACTGCACCTATAATCCTTTTCAAAATACTCCGGTAAACTCACCAACTACAATATCCGGTGTATTAAAATTCGACGATGGACGAGAAGCAAAAGATATCCTGGTTTGGTTAGAAGGATTTGAACTAAGTACCTCTTCAGATTCTTCCGGTAATTTTCAAATTCCAATTCCACCACCTGAAAGTCAGGGTTATGGAAGTGGGTTTAATGGTTTATATAAAGTCTATTTCTATCATGTTAATTATAAAATAGATAGTTCAACTCTTAATTTTGCTAAAGGAAATTTAGCAAATAATCAAACTGATTTTGGAATAGATGGAAAACTGAAATCTCCAAAAATTTTAACAAAAATTTTAGATATTGAAACAAAGATTTCTCCAATTCCAAATAATGAAATTTATGACGGAAAAGAATTAGAAGACTCTCTGAGAGTCACAGTGCAACTCAAGACATATGATAATATTGTTAAAATAAGATGTCGAATCTGGAATAAACCTTTTGGTATGACCACATTGTTACGCCGTACAGGAGTTTTCTTCATAAAAACAGACTCATACTCTTCAGATTATTATGCCTATAATAATCCTGATAGTTTTGAATATTATTACATTTTAGACACAAATAAAATCTACACCTGGGATGAATATATCCTTGAATTTAATTATGATAATTTTACAACAGGTGAATATGAAATAATACCCTTTATTTTCCCGGTTCAGGATAATATTCCACAAGAACTCATCCGGCATATAGGAGAAAGATCCTTTTCCTTTAATCCTGAATATTTAGAACTCCCGATCCACCGAAATAGTTGTAAAATTCAATTTAATACTGATTCTGTACTCTCTCGTTGATATCCTGAAAAATTTCAATAAAATTAGTCATAAAAATTTTCAGACATCAATTCCCGGACAACTTTGGAAAGGAATACTGAGTCTTAAATAGATATTTCTAAATTTGATAAAAAGGAGCAGAAAATGGATCATGTAGTTTATTTGGATACTGAGGCAAAAGAATACGATACATTAATGAATGGTTCTAAAACAATGATTATTCGAGGAGCCGCCGGAAGGAAATTACCCTATGGTAGAGTAAAGGAATCTGATGTTTTATATTTCATCAATAACAATGCTGAAGGTATAATCAAAGCCAAAGCCATTGTAACATCAGTTTTTAATTCTAATAAAATGGATAAGGAAATATCCAAAAAACTTGTAGAGGATAACCAGGAGAAACTACAATTAACAAAAAAACAGTTTAATAGGTGGGCAGGAAAAAGATTTCTTGTCTTGATTGGTGTTGATAAAATGAAAGAAATCGGGGCTTTTAAAATCGATAAAAGTGATTACAATAATATGGATGATTGGCTTCCCGTGATAGATATAAGTAATGTTAAACAATAACTTAAAAATTGGTTTAACAATAAATAAAAAAAATGAATTAATATGAAAAAAATAGATTTTTCAGACAACTAATTCTATAATCTAAAAGTCTAATTAATAAGTGTCGAATCCCTTCAAAAGGGAGATTTTTGAAATGAAGAATACAAAGAAAATAGCAGTCGTAATAATATCCATAATTTTGTGTGTACAAGCCTTTGGTCAGTTATACAAGGTAAATGCCAAACAGGTTGCAGGTGCTGCAATGACAGTTTGTGCCCTTGAAGAAAATATTCAAAATTCAAGCAAACTAGACGTGTATGTTTTTGGTAATAAGCAGATTAGCCGAGAATTAAAAAAATATAAAAATCAATTAATCGGCAATGTTACTTTAAATTCAATCAAATATGGTAACGAATTACCCAAAAACAAACCAACTGTAATAATTCTTGACGATGTGGAAAAATATACAGAAGTAAAAGAATATTGCAGAAAAAATAATGTTATCAGCATTTCTTGTTGTCCTGAACTCACAGAACAGGGATTATCAGTTGGAATAGGATCAGATGTAAAAAAACAAGATTCAAACTTTTTATCACTTAGTTCTGTTAAATTATTAGTAAACCTTGAAGCATCACGTCTCGAAGGCAGCAAATGGAATCAAGACTTTTATGATGTAGCAACTGTAATTAATGATAATCAAATGGCTCAACGTATTAATCATTAATTACAAGATAACTTCAATGAACAGGAAACAGAAGTTACAGGCTCAAAAAATGGGAGAAATCCCCTGCCTCCGAAAGTATCAGTTTCGGAGGCATCTAAACAATCAAATTTTAAATTACGGGGATCGGCACAATTAAAACCAATACTAATTTAAAAACTTTTTTATTAATTCCAAAATCCTGTAAAAAAAATTGAAATTTTGCTACATCAACAAAATAATTCTTTTTGTTTTCTTAAACCCTCTCATAACTGAGAGGGTTTTTTTTTTGAATAGACAACTTTTTGATTAATTTGGTAGTCATAATAATAGTCAATTTTATTTTATTGGTTTTTTATGTTTTTGAGGGAAAATGGTTTTTATAAGATATTCATCGTCAAACAATATTACAAAAGAACAACCTGAAATTATTAACTTGCTGGATAAACATAAGGTTAGACAGTGTATATTATTTCCCGAATATGAATATAATATTTCAAAATTAGGTATTAAAAGCCTGGTAAAATATTTTCCTGATATTGATATTATGAGATTATTAAATAAATTTAAACGTATTCAAACTTCCTTTTCTTCAGAAAAAATAAATTTTCCCCATGAAAATGAAAAAGTTTATGATTTAGTAAAACTCTATCCAAACAGAATATCACAATTTTATAGAATAAATTTAAAAAATCCGGAGACGATCGCTGAATTAAATCAACGATATAATGATTGGAATTTCAAAGGGATAAAAATTCATCAAAGCCGAATTTCAGATCATATTAATTCTGATTATACAAACCAGATTTCTAATTTTTGTAAAGAAAAAAAATTACCTATAATGGTTCATCTTTCATCAGGAAAAGAGGTACGTCGGTTTATTGAGTTAGTAAAGGCAAATCCTGGAACAGTCTATATTATTGCCCAGTTAATTGGATTGGAAATTTTTGAAGTTCTCAAACAAATTCCACGGAATATTTATTCTGAAATTTCACCAATTTCATTTATTTCTGAATATAGACTTTTAAAAGCCCTGAATGTTTTTGGAGCTGATAGATTAATACTGGGATTCAATTCATTGAATGAGCCTGACATTATAGATAGCAATATTGAAAAAATAAAACTTTTGCCAATATCTGATTCTTTTAAAGAACTAATTCTCGACGAAAATATCAGAAGTATTCTCTCCTAAAAAATTCTCACCAAAAAAATCAAATTACTTTTCATTCTTTTTGAACATAATCGGAATTGTTCCATTATCAGGGATACCAATCTGGACAAGTTTCCAATCTTTATCATGTTCATTAATATAATGTTTAAGAGTATCAACTTTGGTATTAGGATCAGAATTTTCTTTCCTCCAATTCAAAATCTCTACTTTATAATTTAATTTTTCCTTTTTACCGTTAATCTTTACTTCAATTTCAATATTTTGTTCTTTTTCAACATCAGGAATTGAAAGTACAACTTCTCTCATAAGATCTCCTATTTTATTAAATTAACTGTTCTTATTTTCAAACAATGTTTTATATTAATTCATACACTTATTATTTTCATTTTTTCATATACATATGATGAATAAAATTGAATATGCAATGATCTATTATTTTTTAAAGACTCAAAAAGTTCTGTTTCAATTTTCAACTTTTGATTTAAAGATCGGATTTTATTCATATTTCAATGCATCTGCCGGATCAGTTAAGGCCGATTTAGTAGATTGATAGCTTACTGTTGCCAATGCAACAATAACTGATAAAAGGGCAGAAATAATAAAAGCGCCAAATCCAATAGATGTGCGATATGCAAAATCCTGCAACCAGTTTTTCATCATAAAATATGCAATTGGAAATGCAATTATATTTGATACTAACACTAATATTATAAATTCTTTAGAGATTAAATAAAAAATATTACCAACAGACGCTCCCAGAACTTTTCTAATACCTACTTCCTTTGTACGTTGAACAGCAAGGAATGAAGTCAACCCAAATAATCCCAGACAGGCTATGATAACTCCCAGTAATGTTAAAACAATACTTAACTGTCCCAATTTTTGTTCATTATTATATAATTTGTCCAACTCTTCATCCAGAAACTTATATTCAAAAGGACGAGTTGGGGCAAATTCTTTCCATTTTTCCTCAATAAATGGTAAAACTGATTGATAATCATCAGTATTAAGACGAATAGCGACATAACGCAAAAATCCAAAAGCACCTGTTCGGGGACGAAGCATATCCAATAAAAATGTTGAAGATTTAGTGTGCAAAGAATGGGCATGAAAATTCTTAAATACTCCAATAACTCTTTCATCTCCATCTTTTCTTATTCTTTTCCCCAATGCTTCTTCATTTGTCCAGCCCATATGTTCAGCCATTGCCTCATTAATCATAATTGCATTAATGGTGTCAGAAGGAAATTCTCTCGAAAACGCTCTGCCTGTAATTATTTCAATATCAAAAGTTTCTACAAAATCATATCGTACCATATAGGCGGGGTAATAAAGTGGTTTATCAGGATCTTTGCCTTCCAGAAAAAATTGATGAGTATTGTGATCAACTCCAACCAAATCTTCCATTCCACAAGCATGGGTTATCGACGGATGCTGCAATAATTCATTAATAAATGCTTCATTCTGTGGTATAATCTGGGTATTCCAGCATGGAAGGGCAATTATATTGTCCTTTGTAAAGCCCAGATCAGCCTTTTTCATATAACTTAATTGGTTAAAAATTATCAGAGTACCAATGATCAAAACAACAGAAATTGTAAATTGAGCAATTACCAAAACTTTTCTGGCTGTTCCTCCCTTGCTACCACTGGATAATGTGCCTTTTAAAACTTTAATAGGTTGAAAAGCAGAGAGGAAAAACGCCGGATACAAACCTGCAAGAATTCCAATACCAAGAGTTAGTGCCAGCATAACCAACAACATTCCCGAATTAAGAAATATGGCAGGAGAAAAGCTTTTTTGAGTAAAATTATTAAACGGGGTCATCAGAAGAATCATTATAAGAATTGAAAATAATAATGCAATAAATGTTGTAAATATTGATTCACCGAGAAATTGGACAATCAACATTTTTCTATCGGCACCCAGAACTTTTTTGATGCCAATTTCTTTTGCTCTGCCAGCTGAACTTGCAGTTGCCAGGTTCATAAAATTAATCGAAGCGATTACTAAAATAAAAATCGCAATTCCAGCCAATAAATAAATATAGGCTATATTACTATTTTGCCTGATTTCATAGAGTAAATGAGATTTCAAATGAATATCAGTCAATTTCTGAGTATAAAGTGTAATATCCTGATCAGGAAAATCAAAATAATGGGTTGCATGAAATTCCGGCAATAATTCATCTAACTGTCTTTGATCTACATTTTCCTTGAGAAGTACATAAGTCCAGCAGGGATTCCATATCCAGGTTTGGGGAAAACGTCCGCCAAATATCTGTCTTACTGAAGACATAGAACCGAGGAAGTCAAACTCCAGATGAGTTTGTTTAGGCAAATCTTTGATTACAGCAGACACTTCAAACTGTCCTTGTTCTTCTACGCGAAAACTCTTCCCCATTGGATCTTCATCACCAAAATATTTTTTTGCGATACTTTCAGTAATAATCATGACAAAAGGACGATTCAGAGCCGTTTCTTTATTTCCTCGTACAAATTCAAAATCAAACATATCTAAAACAGTAGAATCAGCCAGAAATACCTTGGTTTCATAGAATTTTTTATCATTTTCCTCATATTCAAACATCATCTTAGGAACCTGGAAATTAAAAAACCGACACATTTTTTCAATTTTATCGGGATATGAATTTTGCAAAGCCGGTCCGGCAGGAAAAGACAATGTCGCAGCATCTTCCTCCTGACCATTAGCAATATATAATCTGCAAACACGGTATAAACGATCAGCCTTGGAATGATGTATGTCATAGGACATCTCATCAGATATATATATAATTATAAATAAAAAACTTATTATCCCAAGAGCCAAGCCGCCAATATTTAAAAAAGAATATCCTTTATGACGAAAAATATTCCTTAATGTTGTCTTTATATAATTTTTAAACACAATTCCTCCAAATTTTTATTGTTATTTTTATTATTCATTAAGTCTGACTT
Source organism: Fidelibacterota bacterium (assembly GCA_029939575.1). Lineage (GTDB taxonomy): Bacteria > Fidelibacterota > UBA2242 > UBA2242 > JAOZSR01 > JAOZSR01. The sequence goes on along the minus strand of JAOZSR010000013.1, from coordinate 24,634 downwards.
TATAAAGGAAAAAATAGTTGTCCTGCAAAAAAAACAAACCAATATATTTATTTTATTTTAATATATTTTTTTTCATAAATTTAATGGAATTTAAAAGTGGGAAAAAAATGACAAATACAGAATTAATCCATAAAGCAACCTCGATCATCAAAATAAAAAAAACAAAAAATGGATTAATAGGTGACGTTGGCTGCGCTTTATTATCAGAAAAAAATGAAGTTTATCTCGGTGTTTGTGCTGATATTGGTTCAAACACTTTTTGTGCAGAACAAATGGCAATTGGTTCAATGATCACAAAGGGCGAGTATAAAATAAAAAAAATTGTAGCAGTCTGGAAAGATAAGGACAATAATAGTTTTATTTTATCTCCATGTGGAAACTGCCGCCAATTTATGCTTGAAACCGATCATGAGAATCTCAATACTGAAATTATTCTTGACAAAAACAAAACAGTTTTACTTAAAGAATTATTACCCTATCATGATTGGTGGAATAGACAAAAATAATCCCGAAAAAATTAAGACAAAATAGGTGTTATTTTAGATATAAAATTCTTTCTCTCCCCGAACAGACAAAATTTCCCCAAAATATATTCTGTGAAAATCTTTTAGAGGATATTTTTCAAAAATGGATTTGTCCAGAAAATTTTCGGGTTCCATATCCTGCCAATAAATCTTCTTACATTCAATAATTAAATCGGATTCATTAAAGCAAGGAGAGTTTACCTTACGAGATTTGGTAAGGGTCAATCCAGTTTCACTTATTTTGTCACCATCCCGACCGGATTTTGTACCTAGCAGAGCTACATCTTTCTTATATTTATCCTCAAAACTACAAAGCGTAAAAGAATCTGATTTTTCCATAAATTCATAAGTATATCTCCCAGGACGTACAACAACCTGAGTGAACGGTTTACCCCACATTACACCAAAACTTCCCCATCCAACTGTCATGCAGTTACATTTTTCAATTGTACCTGCCGTTAGAACAAACCATTTGTTTAGCCAAATATCAGCTGCTTGAACTTTCAATTCCATTGGATCAATTTCTATCATTCCCATCTATTTCTCCTGTTTTTTGATTGAATTAATATTTGTTAAAATCTTCCACTTTTCACAAGGTAAGCAAGATTGTGTACATTGAAACTTATTCTAATAACAATGATCGTGCAAGATTAAAATAATTTTGTTTAAATTAGATTTTAATTCATAAATTCCAATAGAAAATCTTTTTAGCATTTATAATTTTTTATAACTTACAGGAGAATTTGACAAATGCAAAAATACAAAATAATTTTATGTTTAATCATGATATTTTTATCTCAAAGCTTTGCTGAGCAAAAAACAACGTTGAACCTGATGCCGGTTCCGGCTAAAATTTCATTGAACAATGAAAAATTTAGACTGAATGATAAATTTACAATTGCTGTCACAGGTGAATGCAATAAAAAACTTTTTGAATATTCCACAAAAACTCTCCGACGATTATCTGGAAGAACAGGAATATTTTTTCCCCAGGATTTTATAACCAGTCTTGATGAATTGGAAAATCCCTCAATGCTTATCAAATCTGATGAAGCCGCAAAAGTAAAATTATATATTGACGAATCATATTCTTTGAAAATCAATCAAAGCAAAATATTTTTATCGGCAAAAACTGATATTGGTGCAATCCGGGGGCTGGAAACCCTACTCCAACTTTTGGATATTGATGACCAGGGATATTTTTTCCCAACTTTAGAAATCACTGATTCGCCCCGATTTGCCTGGCGTGGATTAATGATTGATGTCAGCCGAAATTTCAAACCAGTTGAGGTTATAAAACGAAATTTAGATGGAATGGCTGCAGTGAAATTAAACGTTTTTCATTTTCATCTCGTTGACGATCAAGGATTTCGGGTTGAGTGTAAAAACTTTCCAAAACTTCACGAAGTTAGTTCAGATGGATTATATTATACCCATGATCAAATTAAAGATATTATCCAATATGCTGCGAATCTTGGAATCAGAGTTGTTCCGGAATTTGATATCCCTGCTCATGCAACATCCTGGATATTTGCCTATCCCGAACTTGGAAGTGGGGCAGTTCCTAAAAGTGTTGAACGAAAGTGGGGTATTTTTAACCCGACACTTAATCCGGCAAAAGAATCAACCTATGAATTTTTGGATAAATTTCTTCAAGAAATGACCGGTCTTTTTACCGATGAATATTTTCATATTGGCGGTGATGAAAATAATGGTGATGATTGGAATAATAATCCGGAAATACAAAAATTCATGCAACAAAAAAATATTTCTAATAATCATGCCCTTCAGGCTTATTTCAATCAGCGAATTTTAAAAATATTAACCAAATATAATCGAAAAATGGTTGGCTGGGAAGAAATCATGCATGAGAATATGCCTAAAAATATTGTTATTCAAGCCTGGTATGGAAAAGAAACATTAGTAAAAGCCGCCCGGTCAGGCTTTCAGGTAATGCTTTCAAAAGGTTATTATATTGATTTAATCCATCCTACTGTCCGCCATTATCTGAATGATCCAATTCCTGCCGATTCACCCTTATCAGATATAGAAAAAAAACTAATAATTGGTGGGGAAGCCACAATGTGGGGAGAATTCGTAACAAGTGAAACTATTGATTCCAGAATATGGCCACGAACAGCCGCGATTGCAGAAAGATTTTGGTCTCCTCAAAATATCCGCAATGTTGATGATATGTACAGGCGTCTGGAAATCACAAGTTTCAGATTAGAAGAACTTGGACTTACTCACATAAAAAACTATGAGATGATGTTACGACGGTTAACAAATAATGAGGATATATTTGCTTTGAAAACACTGGTTGATGTGATTGAACCTGTGAAATTTTATCGAAGAAACAGACTTTTTAACAGGAAATACAGATCCTTTTCACCCTATACCCGGGTCGTTGATGCAGCCAGGCCCGATCAAAAAGTTGCCCGTAATTTCAGGAATATGATTGATGATTTTATTGATCACAAACAACCAAATACAGAAGAAATAAAATATTGGTTAAATCTCTGGCAAAATAATCACAAAAAATTACTGATAACTATCAAAAATTCTCCAATTCTAAGAGAAATTGAACCATTATCAGAAAACCTGTCATTAATATCCGGAATTGGCCTTGAAGCAATTGATATTATCGAACAGGATAAAAAAGTGGACAAGGAATGGAAGAAAAGTAGTCTTGAGATTCTTGAAAAAGCCAAAGAGCCTTACGGTCAAACCGAAATTATGATAGTGTCCGGTATTAAAAAATTAATTGAATTGTTGTAATTCAGAACATATAAATAACTTTTTGCCAGTATTTTCAAAAGACAAAAAGAATATTTTGGAATAATCTACTTATTCATATTTTAAAGTTTCAATAGGATTTGCGAGTGAAGCCCTAATAGCCTGATAGCTAACTGTAACCAATGCAATTAGTAACGCTATAATCCCTGCCAAAATAAAAGGCATAATTCCAATATCAGTTCTATTGACAAAACTTTGTAACCATTTATCCATCGCATATCCTGCTATAGGAATTGCAACAATAATAGATACTAACACAAGTTTGATAAAACTTATTGAAAGAGTAAAAACAATATTTGGTACAGTAGCACCTAAAACCTTCCGAACACCAATTTCTTTACGCCTTTGTTCTGTAACAAAAGAGGATAGACCATATAAACCAAGACATGAGATGAATATTGTAAGTAAAGAAAAAATTTGAAAGATTGTTGCAAGTTTTTGTTCTGCAACATAATATTCTGCAAGATTATCTTCAAGAAATGTATATTCAAGGGGATAAACTGTATTAAACTCATTCCATTTATTGCGAATATATTCTTTAGTATCATTAATATTCTGATCACTAATTTTGATATTTAATGTGTTAAGTCTTCTGGATGTTACCAATATTGCAATAGGATCCACAGGATTATGGAGTGAGCCATAATTAAAATCTTTTAACACTCCAATAACTCTGCCATCTCTGGTCGCAGTTCCATCCAGATTAATTCCAAACTGTATTCTTTTCCCAATTGGATTTTCTTCCCAGCCAAACTGTTTTACTGCCGCTTCATTAACAATAAAAGCTTCTGATTCATCTGTACCCATATCTTTGGAATAATTTCTTCCTTCAATCAATTCGAATTTCATGACATCAATGAATTCATAATCAGAGAATATAAAATTAAGTGCCTTTTCCGCAAGTTCTCCATTCTCATCTTCAACCCTGAAAACAACTTTCCCTGTGGCCTGTCCAAGTTCTGTATTTGTCAAACATGCACCCAAAACATTTGGATTTTGGGTAAGTTCTTTTTTAAATGTCGCAATATCATTTAGAAAAGTTGTATCCTGACATGTACTTACCATTATATTCTCTTTTTCAAAACCCAGGTCTTTATCTTGAAAATAGTTGAGTTGCTTTGAAACTACCAGAGTCCCAATTATCATAACAGTAGAAATTGTAAACTGTAGTATTACGAGTAATTTTCTGAGTATACCACTTTTACCTGATTTACCGGATTCAGATTGCATTACTCTTGCAGGAGGAAATGCAGATAAATAAAAAGCAGGATAACTACCCGAAATTATGCCAACAAAGATTGCAATTCCAATTAGTAAAAATACAAAGGATGGCTGAGCAATTAATCCAAAACTTAATTCTTTCCCTGCTAAATTATTAAAATATGGCAATAATACTTTTGCTCCGATTAATCCAACTATTAAAGAAATAATCGCAAGCAATATAGACTCGATTAAAAATTGGGAAATCAGATTAGTTCGAAAAGCACCCATTACTTTTCTGATTCCAACCTCCTTGGATCTGTTGGCTGATCTTGCTGTAGCCATATTCATATAATTTATGCATGCAACTAAAATCATAAAAAGCGCAACAACTGTAAAGATATAAACATAGGATATATTTCCAGTAGGTTGATCCCATTGCAGACCTTTTGCAAAATGTGTATCTTTTAATGCTCTTGCCCGTAAAGTAAAATTTCCATTAAGCTGTTTACCAATCTCTGCCATATATTTTTCATAGAATTCCGGAGATTTATCAAGAATACTGTTTATATTTGTATTTTCTTTTAATAAGACATAACTATAATTATTGATATTCCAGAAACTTCCGGAACTATTATCATTAAACCGGTCTCTTCCAACACGCTCAGCTAATGTTGTAGCAGAAATTAATCCGTCAAATTTTAAATGAGAATTTTTTGGTAAGTCAGCAAATACACCTGTCACCTTCAGTATAGTTCCTTCAGCATCTTCAAGTGTTTTGCCAATTGCATGTTCTTCCCCAAAATATTTTTCTGCAACAGTTTTAGCCAGAACAATTGAGTTTGGTTCTACCAAACATTTTGCAGGATCACCTGATAATAATTCATGAGAAAATATTTGAAAAACAGTAGAATCAGTGATATAAAAATTATCCTCATAAAATTTCTTATCATCGAATTTAAAATATCTTTCCCCAGCATCAATAAATCGGCAAGAACTTTCAATTTCTGCATAATCAGCAGTTAATGTTGGAGCAAGAGGTACAGATACTAATGCAAAATTATCATCTTTACCACCTAATATAAAATTTGATTCCAGACGATAAATTCTTTTATGCTTAACATTGTATTTATCATAAGAAATCTCATTCATCACAAACATGGAAATCAAAATTGTACAGATAATCCCAATTGATAATCCAATGACATTAATAGATGTGTAACCAATATGTTTTGTTAGATTTCTAATTGCGATTTTGAAGTAATTCTTAAACATAAATCCTCCTTGAGCATACAACTTAAATAGTTTGAGACAAATAATCTGGCAGTGCTTATTTTGAAAAAATTATTGTGTAATAACTCTTGTTTTCAGTTAGACAAATAGCAAATAGGGTATAATATATGTAATCCATCTTTATATTTGTTGCTCTAAAAATTTAAATCTACTAAGTTACAAAGACACAAACCTATGAAAATTTTATATTAATAATAAATATAATCATAGGTTTGAAATTTGACTTTTAATTTATTAATCAATATTTTTCGTACCTTAGTGTCCTGATGGCTGAAATTCATGAATAATATATTAATATGTTCCAATTTTTATGTATGAAACTCCGTTCCATTACTTTCAGTTACAATTTGACCATCGAACAAATGGATGACCCGTTTTCCATATTCAGCATAGGCAGGAGAATGAGTTACCATAATAATTGTTGTTCCAGCTGTATTCAGATCAACTAACATCTTCATTACTTCATCACCATGTGCTGAATCCAGGTTTCCTGTCGGCTCATCAGCCAAAATAATTTTTGGATCAGCTACTACCGCTCTGGCTACAGCTACTCTTTGTTGCTGACCACCGGAAAGTTGTTGGGGAAAGTGGCTGGAGCGATGAAGAATATTCATCTGTTCCAATTTTGCATTTACTTTTTCTTTTCTTTCTTTTGTTGGAACACCTAAATACAAAAGAGGTAATTCAACATTTTCAAAAACAGTCAGTTCATCAATCAAGTTAAAGCTCTGAAATACAAAACCAATATTTTCTTTCCTTAAATTCGCTCTCTGTCTTTCAGAATATTTTGAAATTTCCTGATCAAGAAAATAGAATTCACCGCTGGTAGGATTATCAAGTAAACCCAATAAATTTAGCAGCGTTGATTTTCCACATCCAGATGGCCCCATAATTGAAACAAATTCACCTTTTTTTATGTGAATGTTTACCTTATTCAATGCAGTTGTTTCAACTTCTTCTGTTCTAAAAACTTTAACTAGATCATTAGTTCTAATCATCTCATATTCTCCTTTGATTAATTATTTATTTTTTTCTTTTAAAATTAATTTTTCTATATCGCCATAATTATCATATGATGAGGTAATGACTTTATCTCCTGGTTCTAAACCTTCAAGTACAGTATAGTAATCAGAATTTGAAAGCCCCAATCTGATTTTTCTTTTTGTTGCAAAATCACCAGATGGATCAAGTATATAAACCCATTGTCCACCAGTCTTTTGATAAAAACCACCGGTAGCAAGTAAAATTTCTTCTGATAAATCACCAAGTTCCAGTCTTAAATGAACAGTTTGTCCACGGCGAATACCCTCAGGATCTTCATCTTTAAATGTCATATCAACTTCAAACCTGCCATTTAGAACTTCGGGAAATACTTTAATAATTTCCATTCTATACTGCTGACCGGCAAAAGTAAAACTTCCCTCCTGGCCAACATTTATTCGGGCAATATAATGTTCATCAATTCCAACCCGTACTTTGAATCCGTCAAGAATATCAATTTGACCCAATCTCTGCCCCTTTACTTTGGATTCTCCAATTTCCGCATTTAATGAAGTTAAATATCCGGTAACCGGCGCCTTGACAGTCAGATTCTCAACATTTTCCTTAACAATTTCCAGATTTGCTTCCATTCTCTTTAAGGATAATTCTAATTGATTAATCTGAATTTTTCGAAATACCGAATCCTGCTGATTACTTAATATTGTAAGATCTCTTGAATGAATCAGGTGTTCATATTTATCCTTGGCATCCTCATACTCTTCCTTAGAAATTAAATTTGAATCATGAAGTTTTTTTTGTCGAATAAATACTCGTTTTTGCATTTTAATCTGGAAATTCAAATCTAATAACTGCGCTCTTAATGCGAGTTTATTCTGCTCCATTGCAAGGCGGGTATTTCGCAAATTATTGCTTTGTTGAAAAAGTTCAGCCTCCCGATACATAATATCTAAAAGCAAGTTAGTATTGGCTAATTGAATTAATTTATCCCCTTCATTGACATAGGTTCCGGCCTCAACAAATCGCTTTTCTACTCTTCCACCTTCAATAGCATCCAGAAAAAAAGTATTAATTGGGATTACGTTTCCAGTTACCGGAATAAATTCCTGGAAGGGGCCTTTTTTTACAGTTGAAATTGTTATTCTCTCTGTTTGGACATTTAACTTTGAACTATGATCACCAAAAAATATTGTATACACAACAAAAACAATAATTACGAGAGCAAATAGTATATAAGCTATTTTTTTAAATGTCCAATTTTTCTTTTCAATTTTCCGATCCATCCAAATCCCTTTTCTATTAATTTTTAATTTTTTCCCTGTAACAAATTGTATGACTCCAAAGTCATTAATTTAGTTGCCATTTCAAAGAATATTTTTTTGGACTCCAATGCTACATACTAAATACTCTTTCCAAAAGGCATACCAACTTTATAAGACCTACATTATCAAAAAGTTAAGTTGCCTTCGACTATTTAAATTATGTATAAATTTTATACATATTGGTGTAAATATTACACAACTATTTAAATTACATTTTTATATTTGAGGAAATGATAATCATGATATTTCAGGAGAAATTCAATCAAAAAATCTATTCTAATTATAACAAGACTTTACCCTGATAATACTACCTAATAATGATAGTCCGGAATATTTTTTTACTTTTTTGACAACTTTTCTTTTTTTCCGGAGTCTTATTAACAGTTTTGAATAAAAATATTTTTTTCTAACAAAAAAAACTTACCATACCTCACCACTCCTAAAAGCCTTCCTAGAGAAGGCTTTTCCTCTTTATGATGCCATATTAATAATTCGAGCCATAATCATATAGCGGGGAGGCAAGTCTATAATCACCAAAACCGGTTTCATCCATAAAAATAAAACTCCGACTTATTGAGTGATAATACCAAATTTCATAAGGTTTTGTATTAATTTCAAAAGGATGCCTTTCCAAATCATCAGGAGGTCCGAATAAAATGTAAACCATTCCCATATCTGTCCGCCATCCTGGCTGGTAACTCGTGAATTTTTTATTTGAATAATGAACACGCCGATAATATTCATTCATTAATTCATTTACAGATGTATTTGGTGTAGGATCTCGTTTTTCCCAAAATTCCTGGAATTTTTCTTTTTTCTCTTTATCTTTTGCTTTACGAATTATTCTTATTTCTTTTGAAGAGGCAATATATTTAAGTTGATTGATTGCTTCGTCAAGATTATCAATCAATATATTCATTCCCATCCATCTGACTTTAAATTTTTTAAGTTGAGAAATGGTTTCGTCACCAATTGTAATGTTGACTTTTAAAAAATATTCTTCAAAACTCAATTTCTTTTTTGAAATAGTCAGTGTAATTTCTGTAAGTCCTTTTTTAAACTCTTTTTTATAGGAGTCAGAAATAAGTTCCTTCTTTTTCATATCCAATATTTTATATTCAACTAATCCGGAACCACCTTCAGAAAGTGCAGTAAAAAAAATTAAAAATTCAGGTTTCTCTTCACTAATTGTATTCATTACAGATGGTAACACCTCTGTTTTCCCGGTTGAATCCTTTATAATTTTATCAATAATATTAATTTTACTGAGAGAGATAGACTTTTTATAGTAATCATCAATATTGATGATTTTTTTCTTATAATTACTTTTTTTTGTATCTAAATCAAGGACTCCGATATTTAATGTATATTTTCCTGGTAACATCAAATATTTTGCCCTGTTTACATCAAAATGATCCTTGGAATTTGTTTCAGCAAAAGATTTTGTTTTTAATTCCTGCATCCAAATCTTAGAGGCAACAAGTTTGGATTCTTCATCTAAAATTGAAATAGAAATCTCATATTTTCCAACAAAGGTATCATCCTCTTTTAAAAACTGAACCTCATCAAAAGGCATTTTAATCAAAACTTCTACAATTACCGAATCTCTGCTTTCCTTTGGATATGTGAAAGTATCATAATAAAAATTAGGCAAATCTGCACCTGTTTTTTGCTGTGATTTGCGTTTATCATTACAAAATCCAATTGATAAAATAATTAAAACAAAAACCAGAATTTTACTAATTTGATTGAGCATATTTTCTCCAATTATATTTTGTTAAACCTTTTTCTGTTGCAAACCATATCCATTCCCCATCCGGAATAATACGAAAAACATGCTTTCCGCTCAATCCATCATTCTTTTTATATATCTCAGGTATAAAATTATTCATATCTATCAAAATTGCACCATTATCCGTCCCTAACCAAACATAAGGATACACAATTTTTATATCATATACAAATCTATTATCAATAATAGAAATTTTTGTATTGAATTGAAACTCGTTTTTTTGCTTATTATATTGGTAAAAAGAATTACCCAGTCGTACTAAAACTAAGAAATTGCTAACCCCAATAGCACTGCACTGTCCGGCAACTGCTGCATTAAGATCTATTTTTTCACCCATCATGCCGAAATGGCTAACAAAATGATTTTTTCTGTTAATACCATAAAGTCCATTATCGGTACCAACCCAAATATTTTCAACTCCAACAACTATTTTGAATATTTTTGTTCTATAATTCAATGAGGATAGTTGAACTTTTTTGACTTTTTTCCCCGGTAGATAAACCATATGCAGGCCAAAAGGAGTTCCAATCCATGCAATCGAGTCTTCCAGTCCAATCGTCCAAATATTCTCATCCTGTAAGCCATCATGAACAGTTATTCTATCCCATTGGTTTTTTTTTGTATTAAAAATAGAAATACCCTGATTGGTTCCGATCCATAATTCATTTTTATTATATTGAATATCAAAAACCTGATCGGTGACAAGTTTTGAAATAAAATAATTTTCGTAATAAGTCCATTCACCATCATATAAATTGTAACATGATATTCCATTTTTTTTATAAGCTGGATCAGTAATATTTCCAGACATCCACAAATAATTTTCAGACATCGCAATAGCATTAATATGATTTTGCATAGGCCCAACCTGGTGAACCCGGAGATTTTTCACATTTTCGTCTCCTAAAATCATTCCCAAATTTCGAGCTCCACCATAAATATCCTGGTTAGAATCAACAAAAAAGAGGTCCAGAGAAAACTCACGTAATTCATTATCAATTATCACACCATCTGGTAAAAATTGATAGGGTCCATCAATAAAATAATCTGAAAAATCCGGTACCCCATCCAGATATGAGGGACCCCATACAATATTTTCTCTCCGAACACTATTCGAGTTAATATCTCCAAAATTTGTTTTTATTTCATGAATCTGTCCATATTCATCTAATCCCCAAACACCCTTTTCGTCAGCACCCAATCGATTAATTAAAAAATCTTTATTAATATTTTCCCATCTGTCCGCTGTAGGTAGCAAATAGCTAACTCCGGCTCTGTGGCTGGCCCATAATACTCCGGTATCTTTATTATATAAAACAGCTAAAATAAAATCATCTGCAAGTCCGTCACTTACAGTATAGGGTGCTTCCCAATATTTTCCATATTTATGATATAAAACAATTCCGCCATTTGTACCAAAATAAATATATTCACGCCCCTCTGATAAACTTGATGGGAAATTACAATTTTTATAACTCAGCCAATCACCAAGATCATAAAATCTTACCGGATTATCAGATATATCCTGCGCTTGCAGGGAAAACGTTGTTATTTGTATTAATAATAAAATAATGACTGAGAACGGAATAATTGAGCACTTTTTTCTTTTCATTTAAACTCTATCCAATTTTAGAAAATCGTTTTCCCGAAGTCTGCCTAACAACACCTTTTAACTCAAGGGTTAACAATGTTGATAAAAGTTCATAGGAGTTTTTGTTTGTTTTTTCACTTAATTTATCAATTTGAATCGGTTCGAACTCCAGAGCATCCCATACTATTTTTTCATCACCAACAAAATCAAAATCCAATTCCAATTGACGGGCTTTAACCGGAAATTCACGTTGCTTTTCCACCTCTTGTAAAATATCATCTACACAGGTTACTAATTTGGCCCCTTTTTGAATTAATTTATTAGGACCAATACATTTCGAATCATTCATCCTGCCGGGTAAAGCAAAAACTTCCCGGTTCTGATCCAGTGCATAATAAGCAGTTAGCAGACTTCCGCTTCTCTCCCCTGCTTCAATGACAATAGTGCCAAGACTTAATCCTGAAATAATCCTGTTTCGACGGGGAAAGTTTTGTGCATCTGGCTTGGTTCCAAAGGGAAATTCTGAACAATAAACTCCATTCTCAACAATTTCCTTCCGTAAAGCCCGGTTTTCAGGAGGATAAATTTTATCTATTCCGTTTCCCAAAACAGCAATTGTTCTTCCACCATATTTAATTGCAGCTTTATGAGACGCTGTATCAATCCCTCTTGCAAAACCACTAATTATTGTAATATTTTGCTCTGTCAAACCTTTCACAAGGTCTGCTGTAATATCTTTTCCTCTTTGGGAGCAATTCCGCATTCCCACAATAGATATTGCATCATGATCTTCTTTTTTAAATTCCCCATGATGAAATAATATTAGAGGTGGATCATATATTTTTTTCAATAATTGTGGATAATTTTTATCAAAAAGAGTTATCATCTTAAATGGACTTTTCTCAACTATTTCCATTTGTCCTTGAATAAAATCTGTATCATATTCTGATAAAATTTTACTTGCCATTTTTTTACTAATTCCGGGTACTTTGCATAATTCTTTCAAATTTGTACTAAATATGCTTTGAATATCAGGAAAAACAGTTAATAAATTATATACTCTCCTGATCCCAAGTCCTTTAATAGCAATAAGTCGTAATGCTGCTTCAGTATAATCCAATTTTATTTTTCCTTATGGAAATCTTCTAACCACAGTTCTTTCTCCGATTTTCCTTCTAACAGTTTAACGATTTTTTGAACAAAAGTTTCCAGACCACTACGGGTTGCTGAAGAAATTGTAATTTCTTCAACATTTTCAATATTTAATTTTGGAATTTCTTCTGCAAGATCACTTTTTGTAAATACAATCAACCTGGGACGATTCTTAAAATTTTCCAGATAATTTTCTAATTCAGATTTAAGCAAATTATAGGTTTCCAAAGGATTCGGATCAGTACAATCAATTAAAAAAGCCAGGACTTTTGTTCTTTCCAGATGGCGTAAAAACCTAATTCCCAGGCCTTTTCCCAAATGTGCCCCTTCAATTAAGCCCGGAATATCGGCAAGTACAAAACTTTTGAACTCGCCAAACTTCACAATTCCCAGGTTGGGAACAAGAGTTGTAAATGGATAATCCGCAATCTTTGGTTTGGCAGCTGTAATAGCAGAAATCAGGGTTGATTTACCAGCATTAGGGAGCCCAACTAATCCGACATCTGAAAATATTTTCAACTCAAAAACTAAATTTTTTGCTTCCCCTGGTTTTCCTTTAATTGAATATCTGGGTGCACGATTAGAAGGTGTTGCAAAATTCGAATTTCCCTTTCCTCCTTTTCCCCCTTTTGCAATTTTCTCAGTTTGATTATTTTCTGTCAAATCAGCCAGTACTATTTTCGTTTCCTCGTCAAAAACAACTGTCCCTACCGGAACCGGAATAATCACATCTTCTGCATTTTGTCCGGTTTTCCTGGCGCCACTACCAGCACCACCATTTTTTGCTTTGTAACTTTTATGATATTTTATATCCTGGAGAGTATTCAGATTATTATCTGCTTTAATAATAATACTACCGCCTTTTCCACCATCTCCTCCACTTGGACCACCTTTTGGAACATGGGCTTCCCGTCGAAAAGAGACAACTCCGTCTCCACCTTTTCCAGATTTAACAAACACTTTTGCAAAATCAACAAACATGTTTATTCTCTCCTTATCTATAATATCCTATGACAATATTTTTTAAAATATGTCACCTGGTTTTATTGTAAAATTCAAAAATTATAGCCATTAATTAAAAAATTATGTAATAAAATTCTAATACATTTCGTATTTCACTAATCTTCCATCTAACTGACCATTAACAAGAGGAATTTTGAAAGATGTTTTAAGACCAATTTTTTTTAGCAATACTCTTTCACCACAATAAATATATGCTGTTGTATCGGAGCATTGCTGCTTTAAAAAATCACCTAATTTCTTATATAAAATTTCATTGGATTCCAAATTCCCCATTCTAATTCCATAAGGGGGATTTGTTACAATAATTTTATGATTTAGATTTTCTAATTTTTGAAACGGCGATACTCTGATCTCTATATTTTCCCCATGAATAATATTTTTGCAATTAACTCTGGCTGCTTTGACAGCTGGAATTAACTTATCGCTTCCAAAAATCAATCCTTTTGGTAATTTTCGTATTTTTGAATCAGCCTCAGATTTGACTTTTTTCCATAACTCAGGTTCAAAATCAGGCAACATCTCAAAACCAAATTTTTTCCTCTTATAAGCAGCCGGAATCCTACAATATTTCATAGCCGCTTCACATAGCAAAGTTCCGGAACCACACATAGGATCATGAAGTTCTTTTTCTCCATCCCAGCCTGTAATCCTGATAATAGCTGCTGCCAAAGTTTCCTGCATTGGGGCATCACCGGTTTCTATGCGATATCCTCTTCTATGCAAAGAACCTCCGGAAGTGTCTATACTAATTGTAGCCCGATTATTATCAATATGTAAATTAATCCAAATATCCGGATTCCTGGTTTCAATGTTAGGTCGTTTACCAGTATTTTCTCTAAATTGGTCAACTATAGCATCTTTTAAACGTAATGAAGCATATTTCGAATGAGAAATTTTACTGTGAGAGACACTGGAAAAAATTGCCATACTCTGATTAAGATTAAAAAATTTATTCCAATCAATGCTTTTCCCAACATTATATAAATATTTTGTACTATGACAATCAAAAGTAATAATCGGAGCAAGCACCCGAGTTATTAAACGGGAACAATAATTTATTTTGTAAAGCGCTTCCTTATCTGCTGTAAAATAAATTCCTCGATATGCTGTTGTCGGATTCTTGGCTCCTAATTCTTGTAATTCCTCTGCTCCAAAGGACTCCATTTGACCGGCTACCAAAGCAAAATACCGGCTACTTTTCTGATATTCAAATTGTAAGTCGTTATTCATTTTTTTATTATTTTCCATTTTAAAAAGTATGTATTTTTTTTTGTAATTGCAATTCTTATTAATTATCCGAAATCAGAATAATTAAAATATTAAATCACAAGCATTTCCAGTATTTATTGTTTCAAAATCTGACTTCTATTACAACATCCTAATTAACAAACAACTAACCCTATCTTTTAAGATCAGAAATAAAAAAAATCACCCAGCCTAAAAAAACAAACCGGGTGATTAATCAAATTAAATTCAAAAAAACTATCTGCCTAAACTTTTCCCATCAGATTTTAGGTCTTTACACGCCTGGGTAATACGATCAGCCATACCAGTGCGGGCTTTTTTCAACCATGCGCGAGGGTCATAGAATTTTTTGATTCCTACTTCACCTTCAACTTTTATAACTTTGTCATAATTAGTGAACATATGATCTACAACCGGCCTGGTAAAAGCATATTGGGTATCAGTATCAATATTCATTTTAATAACACCATAATTTAATGTCTCGTGAATTTCTTCGATACTTGAGCCTGAGCCACCATGAAAAACCAGCCAAAAGCGGGCTTCATCACCATATTTCGCCATTACTGCTTCCTGACCATTTTTTAATATTTTGGGGGTCAAAACAACGTTACCAGGTTTATAAACACCATGTACATTACCAAAAGTAGCAGCAAACATATATCTTCCACCCTTGATCTGATTGAGTGCAGCATATACTTTGAGCATATCTTCAGGAGTTGTATAAAGTTTATCTTTCCCAACATTTTCTGTGTTAACACCATCTTCTTCGCCACCAACTACTCCGGCTTCAACTTCCAGAATAATTTCATTTTCTTTACAAAGTTTTAACAATTCTACAGAATGTTTCAAATTTTCTTCTAATGAAACCGCACTACCATCATACATGTGACTATTAAAAAGATTCGGTAAACCTGCTTTTCTGCGTCGGGCTGTTTCTTCAATTAAAGGTTTTAGAAAGGAATCAATTTTATCAGTTTGACAGTGATCAGTATGCAAAGCGATGTTTATATCATATTTATCTGCAATTTTATGTGCTTGTTCTGCGAGTAAAATTGAACCAAGAACCATATCCTTCAGATTACCCGAGGCATGAGCACCACCACCGGTCGAAACCTGAATAATTCCATCACTATTTGCTGCAGCAAAACCTTCAATAGCAGCATTCAGAGTGTCTGTTGTTGTAATGTTAATCGCAGGATAAGCATAATTTCCTTCCTGTGCTTTATCCAACATTTCACAATATTTTTCATAATTTACTACTGGCATAGTTATCTCCTTTTTTGTTATCTTCAAAAATAATGTATTAATAAAAATATTAAAAATCTACTTAATACAGTAAAACTTTATTATAGTACCATAAATATATTTAATCGAATAATAATCATGCTGTATTTGTTTCAAGAGTTTAAAAATTTTTCTTTTTATTCTTAATTGTTTTCGCATTTTCATAGGTTATCACAAACTACTAAATATAATAAAATTCAAAATTGTATAAAAGATTTATCTTTTTTAAGTGGTCTTATCAATGTTGTTCAATTCATGTCAAAACTGATATACTATTTTTCTGTCTTTAAAATAATTTCAATTTATTGAATATTTTTTATAAATTATAGTATGATTTTTTAAATGAAAAATTTAATAATTACTCTTTTCTTATAAAACGTAACAAGTTGATTTTCCGGGTTCATTTTCAGATGAAAAAACTATTTTAATTATTATAGGACAACCTATTGAAATATTATTAATCAAAAATAAGTATTTAATAATTGACAAAATGAAAAAAAATGAAAACTATTAAACTCACAAATATATTATTCTTAATCCTCATTTTATGTTGTTTTAACATTATATTAGCATTTCCTCTGGCAAATCCTAATGAAAATATTGAAATAGTCCTTAGTTTTCCTTCATCAAATACAAGCCTAGAAGCAAGTTTTGTCATTCCAAATAATTTAGGCAAACAGGAACTGTTAAAGGGTAATATACAGGCATTATCATCTAATCAATATGTTAGTTCATCGGGTGTGATCAATCCTGAAACGGCTGTTACAAAAGAAGTCTTTAAAATCAGAAAATTCATTTCAGGCACTTACAAACTTTGGATTCATAGCAATCAAGAAACAAATTTTCACAATCAAAAAATTAAGGTAGAAATTTTTAAATCCGGCAAATTGTTAAAAACTTTTATACCAAAAACAGACAAAACCGGCCTTGCCTGGTTACCACTTGAAATTGATGGGTATACAGGTCAAATGACTGAAATAAATAAAATTTACTCCAGGCTAAATACAATCCACGGAAATGTTTGCGATGCTGTTACCGGGGAACGGATTAAAAATACTATAATTATCATACAGGACAGAGGTAGCCAGGAAACAATCACACGCCTTTTTGGTGATAAGAATGGTAATTTTATTCAACCTGTAAATCCGGGTAGATATACAGTATATATTGGGAAAAAAGGCTATATCAGTGACAAATTTGATATTGATATTGTCCTGGATTTCCCGGTTACAATTCAGGCAACACTGAGTAAAATTATTCCACTCTCTGGTTATCGGATTATTATGACCTGGGATAGATATCCAATTGATCTGGATGCTCATTTAAAAGGACCAAACCCAACCCATGAGGATTTCCATATTTATCAATCTAATCAGACATTAATCCAGGGGAAAAACTTTTTAGACAAAGTTGACCAAAAATCCTTTGGCCCGGAAACGATAACAATTCCATCCCTAAATCCAGGGATTTATACATATACTATTTATAATAATAGTGGTAGCCAGGATACATCAGGTTCCGCTTTGGCTGACGGTAATGTAATTGTAAAAATTTATACAGGAAATAATCTAATTAAACGCTATCGATTGCCGAAAAACAGTCCTGGAAATTTCTGGAAAGTGTTTCAAATCTATGGCGATAGTGGAAAAATTATTGATATTAATCAAACAGGTTTTGAATCTAATCCTGAAAACCTCTAGACCTTAAAATTCATAATATGACATAGAATTGTAAACAATCTAATAAAATTTGATTATAAATATTATTATCCTAAAAAAATAAAGTCAGATTTATAATTTCTTAGCAAATCTTGATATTCAATATTTTTCCTGGTTTGTAAAAATACAAAAAAATCTTTCATCTTTATTCTTTTTGGCTTTATATTTAGAGTTGAAACATAAATATTTGACAAAAATTAATGATATAAAGAATAAAGGAATGAAACAATGAAAAAAAATGTTGAAGCAATATTAGAAAAAATCAGACCAATGCTACAAGCCGATGGTGGTGGTGTTGACCTTATCGATGTAACTGATGATGGCATTGTAAAAGTAAAACTTACAGGCGCTTGTGGCGGTTGCCCAATGAGCACAATGACTTTAAAAATGGGTATCGAAAAAAGATTGAAAGAAGAATTGCCTGAAGTCAAAAGTGTAGAACAGGTTTTCTAAATAAACATTTTCAATTTTGATAAATTTAAAGCCCTGGTTTTATACCCGGGCTTTTTTTATTAAGAAATTTTCCATATTTATAATGAAAACCCAGCTAACAGATATCCAATTGATAAGGAAAAAAGAAAAATACCATAAGTTTTAAAACCTTTTAGTTCATCCTGTAAAAAATACTCATACCCCATTTTCGCACCATTAGGTGCAGCAAGATTAAAAATTCCATCAAAAAATAGCAAAAAACCCATCAGGTAAGAAAACCAGGTCATAGAAGTATTATCCCTAAACCACAAAGTTGTTAGCCCCATAATAATTTCAATAATTCCGGGGATATAAAAGAGTTCTTTATTCATAACCAATAGCATTATTTTTTTTGTTCTATTTGGTAAAAACCAGAATAAAAGTCCGCTAATTGTAAAAGTAAATCCGATAATAATATAAGGGAAAATCATAAAATATTATTCCATATTAATAAAAAAGTTCGATTAGTTTCTTCATAATTGGTTTTTTTACGGAAATCGCACCTTGCGGGCATACTTCCTGGCAGCAAAAACAGCGAATGCAGGCATTGTAATCATATTTTGGTACTTTGTTATTTGTATCTGATCTTTGATAAATTGCTTTTGGATTTACCGGGCATTGACTGATACAGGTATTGCATCCGTTACATTTACTTTTTGATATTACTGGTTTTGAAGTTAATAAATTCTTCAAGAAACTAAATTTTTCTGCGAGGTTTTGTTCCATTGTGGGTTTGCGTTCAATTTCAAAATCCGGAGCTTTAAATATGGAATCGCCCTTTATTTCAATTTTCTCAAAATCCATATTACCTAATCCAAATTTTTGTCCATAAAAATTTGTCAAAACCAAATCTGGCTTTAGGTCAAGAATTTTACAAGCAACACTATCCAGTGCCACAGGATCGTCGGAAATTAAAATAACTCCAAGATTGTAAGGTGATCCGGCTGCAGGACCATTTCCCTGCATCGCCTGTATTCCATCCATGACAAATAATCTTGGAGGAATAAAACTTGTCAAATCTACCAGCATTTTAGAAAATTCATGAATCCCGGGCAATTTGACATGAAACTCAGGTTTTGTAAAACCTGAAATGTAGCCAAACTGATTTTTTATAGCACCTGTATAGCGTGTTAGATGATGAGTTTTTAATTTTGGTAAACTTATAATTCCATCACAATTTAATACTGGTCTGGCAATCAAAAATTGTTTATTTTGAATACCAGAACTAAATGACGAAATTTCTCCATCTTCAAAATTTTCAAAAGGAATATTTAACTCAATTGCTATTTTTTCAAGTCCGGATATACTAGCGATTTTTTCCGCTTTTCCCCTTGGAGGAGAATCGCCATAACTTACATCACATCCGGCTTCCAATACAATTCTCGCCAAGGCTTTGAATATTGAAGGATGTGTAGTTACACATTCTTCCGGAGGATGAGCACTCAGAAGATTTGGTTTTAGGAGAATTTTTTCCTTGGCCCTGATAAATTTTTCAATTCCACCCAGAATATCTATTCCCCTTTTTACGGCAGAAAAAACTTCATCCTGAATGTAAGAATCACATTTTATTAAAGCTACAGTTGATTTGATTGATTTTTTTTTATTTGAATTCAATGAGATTATTTTGTTTTGTTTTGTTTTTATTACCTTCGATGAGAATTACAAATTCACCTTTGGGTTTTTTTTCGGAAAAATAGTTGATAACTTCTGAGATTTTCCCTCGTTTATATTCCTCAAATAATTTTGTCAATTCTCTGGCAGCGACGCATTTCCGATCTCCCCAGTTTTCCAGTAATTGTTTTAGAGTTTTGACTACCCGATATGGACTTTCAAAAAATATTATTGTCCTCGGCTCGTTTGCCAATTCCTGTAATCTGGTTTTTCGTCCTTTTTTCCGGGGAAGAAAACCTTCAAAAACAAAGCGATCAGTTGCTAAACCGGAACCTACAAGAGCAGATAATAGCGAGGACGGGCCTGGAATCGGAACTACTTTTATATTGTTATCAATTGCTTTTCTAATTATTCGAAAGCCTGGATCATTAATACCCGGAGTTCCAGCATCAGAAATCAGCGCAATTTTTTCCCCTTTCAAAAGTTTATGCAGGAGTTCTGTACTACGTTTTTCTTCAATTTCTTCATAATAACTTATTCGTTTTGTAAAAATTTCATATTTTTTGAAAATAATTGATGAGTGACGAGTATCCTCGGTCGCAATTAAATCTACATTTTTTAAAGTATTAATAGCCCGAAAAGTAATATCTTCAAGGTTACCAATTGGAGTCGAGACTATGTACAAAATTCCTTCTTTCATATCGTCTTAATTTATATTATTTATCCTGAATTTCAAATGTTAATAACCTGTATTATTCATGAATTTCTGTAACAATGATACTAAAACACTAAGAACATTGATGTTATATATCGAATTCATCCACTCTCAATTAATTATTAAAAAGTTTAACCAGGTTCGAACTCTATTACCAAGAGAAGAAGAGAAATGAGTAAAAAACACTCACTAATTGGACAAAAAAAAGAGGACAGAAAATTATCCTGTCCTCCTATAATTTAGAAAACTACTCCTAAATAGTTTTCTAGCTTACCACACCATTCATTCTAATTCAAATTTAATACCCTGTGCCAAAGGTAATTCAGTGCTCCAATTAATTGTATTTGTCTGGCGTCTCATATAGGTTTTCCATGAATCTGAACCTGATTCTCTGCCACCACCGGTTTCTTTTTCTCCACCAAAAGCACCACCAATCTCAGCGCCTGAAGTGCCGATATTAACATTAGCAATACCACAATCTGAACCACGATGAGAAAGAAATAAATGCTCATTATGCATAGATTTTGTAAAAATGGCTGAACTTAATCCCTGGGGAACATCATTATGAATTTGAATTGCTTCCTCTATATCATCATATTCAATAATATATAAAAGCGGAGCGAATGTTTCTTCCTGTACTATTTCATATTCATTTTTAACTTCCATAATTGTAGGTTCAACATAAAAACCCTGTTCCAAATTTGCCAATTTTACAACATTTCCACCATATAATAATTTTCCACCTGAGTTCTTTGCTTTTTCAATTCCAGCCATCATTTGATCAACTGCTATTTGATCTACAAGTGGCCCCATCAAAGTTTTTTCTGATAATGGATTTCCAATATTAACCTGTTTATAAGCATTAACAAGAGTATTTACAAATTTTTCTTTAACAGATTTTTGAATAATTATTCTACGGGTGCTTGTACAACGTTGTCCGGCAGTACCAACTGCTCCAAATAAAGTAGCATGAAGTGCCATATCAAGATCAGCATCTTTATCAATAATAATTGCGTTATTTCCACCAAGTTCAAGAATTGAACGGCCAAGTCTCTTACCAACTGCTTCGCCAATCCTTTTCCCCATTCTGGTACTTCCAGTGGCACTGATTAAAGGTATTCGTTTATCATTAATCATTTTTTCGCCAATTTCCGAACCTTTTCCAATTACCATGGAAAAAACACCTTTGAGATCATATTTATCAACTATTGGGGCAATTATATTTTGTACTGCGATTCCACATAAAGGAGCTTTTGAACTTGGTTTCCAGAGATTTACATCTCCACAAATTGCTGCGATCAAAGCATTCCACGCCCAAACAGCAACCGGAAAATTAAAAGAGGTAATAATTCCAACAACACCGTAAGGATGATATTGATCAAACATTCTGTGATTTGGACGTTCGCTATGCATTGTGAATCCATATAACATTCTGCTTTGTCCTACAGCAAAGTCAGCGATATCAATCATTTCCTGCACTTCACCTTCGCCTTCGGCCAGGATTTTTCCCATTTCAAGAGTTACAAGTTTGCCGAGATCTTCTTTGTTTTCCCTAAGAATATTGCCAATTTCACGTACAATCTGGCCACGTTCAGGAGCCGGAAGCATACGCCATTTTTCAAAAGCGGTCATAGCTTCTTTCATAATTAATTCATATTCTTCTTCAGTTGCCTGTATAACTTTGGCAATAGGTTTTCCATCAATTGGAGAATAACTTGTAAGCTCTTTGCCAGTTGTTTTAATCCATCCGTCGCTTCTACCTGTTGTAGCTCCATAATTCACATCATTTATTCCTAAATTTTTTAAAAAATCATAATCCATTGTTGACCTCCTCAATTATTTTATTGTATTTTTTATTGAAATGCTTTTATAACTTATGACAATAATTTCATTCATTCTTGACATATTTAAGATTATATCAAAAAAACTTAATTTGCAAGCATATTTTGCCTTGAAAATTTAACATAATAAGAAATTTAGGGTTTTTGAATTTTCAAAAAAGATATTACTTCAATTCAAAATGAACTACAAAGGGTAAACTTTTTGATGCTTTTTGTGTGTTTTCAGTATTTATAATATAGGTAGAAAGAGGACGGAGCAAGTTATTGGCAAAAATATAATCTTGTCTTATTACTGGTTCTTCATTGGAATTTATATATAAAGTATCATTTAGAGCAGATCCAGTATCATGAAAATAATATAGTATTTCCCGGATTGATTTTTCTCCGGGTTTCATATTAAAATCCCCTGCGATTATCATTGGATCTTTAGAAATTCCCAGTTCTTCATCTCCCCACTTAATAATTGCTTTAAGTAATTCTGATGTTTCTTTTGCCTGAATGAGTGAATCAGAACTTAGGTTTGTAATAAATAGATGCAAATTAGTTTTATTAATTTGTAGAATTGTATGAAGAACTCCACTTGGAAAATCATTTTCCTTAATGTTAAATCTTTTATTTTCTGCAAAAACAAGAGGATAACTTGTCAATATAGCATTTCCTTGCCATCCTTCGGAAGTTTCAAACACTTTTCCAAAAGAAAATTCCATTCCGAGATTAGCAGCGATTTTTCTTGCCTGTTCATCAAAATTTGATCTTTTAGTTTTATAATCCACTTTATTTAAACATACAATACTTGGTGCCTGGGATTTAATAATATCAGAAATTCTATCCGGATCATAAATATTATCAGTACCTAAACAATGGTTAATATTGTAAGTCATTATTTTAAAATCTGATGGTAAATCCTGCTGTGAAGTAGAATCTTTACTTTTAAATTTATTAATTAAAAGCGTTATTCTGGCACGGTTCTGTAATATTATACTTAATGAAAAAAGAGTTACAATAAGAAATAATAGAATATAAAAAATATTTTTAAAAATATTACTGTTTAGTCTCACTTATAAACCATTTACCTTAATAATTTTGCAATACTCTGTGTAACATAATATTTATTAGCATTTTCAAATCAGAAAAAATGTGAAAATTAAATATATTTTCTGACATCAGTGATGTACATTCCTGCCATTTTCGCAGCCTGAATCCCCATATTCCCATCTTCAAAAACCTGGCAGTATTCCGGATCAACACCCATTATTTTTGCAGCTTCCAGGAAAATGTCCGGGGCTGGTTTCCCTCTTACAGGATCGTCTGCCGTTAAAATGACATCAAAAAAATCAAAAATCCCGATAGATTTTAATGAAAATTCTACATGCCTTTTTGAACCACCGGATGCAACAGCCATTGGCATCTTACCCTTATATTGTCTTGCTATTTCAACAACAGGCTCAATGGCTCTGGCTTTTTTTAATTTATCATTAGCTCGGTTATTCTTTTCTTCAACAAATTTATTAACATCAATCGAGTATCCAAATATTTTATTAAATTGGCTAATAATTTTTTTTATGGGAGAACCTGCTCTGTCTTTTAAAAATTCCGGCGGACAATCAACATTATGAGTTGAAAAAGTCTCATGCCATGCTTCCCAATGAAGGGGCATCGTATCAACCAATGTACCGTCACAATCAAAAATCAGGGCTTTTACCGGTTCAAATATTTTTATCAAAAGATATTCTCCTGTTATCAAAAAAAATTATTTTCAAATGTTCAACATCTGTGGGATAAGAATTAAAAAAAAATGGGCTTGTAACCCATTTTTAAAATAAATAAAGAGTGGAGCTGGACGGGATCGAACCGACGACCTCCTGAATGCCATTCAGGCACTCTCCCAATTGAGCTACAGCCCCATTCTATTACTTACTCTTATTAAAAAAGCGTAAAAAATTTACATTAAAAAATATTAATATGCAAGAATTGTGAATATTGATTTTTGGAAATAAATTCCTATAACTCTAAAATTTATTAATTAAAATATTAATGATTAACATTGTTGATGGAGT
>JAOZSR010000144.1 GCA_029939575.1 Fidelibacterota bacterium | reverse complement strand
TTGGCAATTTATGATTTTACAGGTCGGGAAGTGAAAACATTGATAAACAGGAAAATAGATATTGGTTCTTACAAAGTTAATTGGGATGCCAGAGATAATATTGGTAAATCGGTATCTGCGGGAATATATTTTTATAAATTGAGTGTAAACAAGAAATTGGTTGTGAAAAAAATGATATTTTTGAAATAATTCAGAGTATTTTAATTGTCGTTGATATGGAATTTATTTTGACTTTGATCAAGAATCGCATCTAATGAATAAAAGTCTCCTTCCATATTAATATTCATTAACATCAAAATCAAATTCACTAAAACATAAAGTTTATTTATCAAACTTGAACTATCTATTTCTTTATTGATACTTTTTTTAAGGCATCTATCAAATCTTGCTTCGGTTATAGGATATAGCCACTGAATATATGGGCAGGCATAATAAATTAGGCTTTTTCCCGACACCAGTCAATGTAGTACAGATGATGACCCAGATGACCTTTGGAGGAAAACCTCAGCCGGAGCAGAAAACCAAATCAGTCTGTGATCCCTGTTGTGGAGCGAAGACCATTTGAAATATTTCTTAAATAGATTATCTTTTCAAATTGAGCAAAAAGCATAGAAATGAAATGAGTCTAGGAGTCCATAGTTTTTTTGTATTTATCAATATCATATTTTTTAACTAAGTTATTGTAATAATTTTTTGAATTATTTGAGAAAATAATATTAAATTTACTATAAGTTAAATGTCCATTTTTTTATTCTACAAAATAGATATACAAAAAAAGATGTTTGACTTTAATTATTTTTTATATTTAGGTAAGTATGGTATGTCTAAATTGCATTACAGGCATACAATTTTTATTTAAAGGCAGAATTTGGCTTTAGGATGTAAAACCCTGCCGGTTATAAAAATACTGTCGAATATTTTAAAAGATGAACTGACTGTGCTGATCAGCATTTCTACAGTTCGTTTTATATGGACATCATGACGAACCATAATTGTCGGGTTGGATGAACAAATTGCGGTTTATTATGCCGTAGATGCGTTTAAGGAAGCAATAGGTTCTAGTACTGATCCGGCCGAATTCATACCCGCTTTTTTAATGGAGTTGTCCAAACATAAGCGAAATTACAAAAAATTGTATTATAACCAGGAAAGCTATGGTGTCGGTACATTTAATGAAATTGAATTTAAAATGAGCAAAATCACCAAAGATAAAGGCATCGACTTGACCCAAAGAGATAAAAACGTATTGGCATTCCGGATCTATCCGGAACCTGCCGGCACCCGGTATTTCGCCAATGACATTCAGACAGAGACCGATATTGAACAACTCTTCGATTACTGCCAGGTACTGGAGACGGCCATTAATAATTCCGGCTGGGAATACCTGATTAATCGCTTTGGCTATGATGTAATTTCAAGATTAATAATAAAAATGGTTGGCGTGATAGACTATTGATCATTATAAATATTAGATTTTAGAGATGGTAATCAATGAGGAGTAAATAACATGAATAAGACAGCTAACATTTGCCATACATGGAGAAAATTAACACTACATTTTTTTATTCTTTTAATGCTCAATCCTATGAAAGCACAAACGGATAGTGATTTTTTGAGGGCAGTAAGTACGGGCAATGATTTTCAGGTTAGAGAAATGCTCAGTAATGGCACAAGTGTTAACACGATAGATTCAGGTGGGTTTTCTGCACTGATGTATGCTGCACATTATGCACATTTTGAAGTGGCTAAACTTCTCATCGATAATGGTGCTGATATATCTGTAAAGTCTCTAGATGGAACTAATGCATTAATGTCCGCAGCAATAGGAGGAAATCCAAATATCATCCGAATTCTTTTAGATAAAGGATTGTCTGTAAATGTAAAAAATTTACAAGGTGAAACCGCATTAATGTGTGCGACGGCTTATGGCAATTTTGAAGTGACTAAACTTCTCATCGATAATGGTGCTGATATATCTGTAAAGTCTTCAGATGGAGCTAGTGCATTAATGTCCGCAGCAATAGGAGGAAATCCAGATATCATCCGAATTCTTTTAGATAAAGGATTGTCTGTAAACGCAAAAAATTTAAATGGCGAAACCGCACTGATGTTTGCGGCCGCTTATGGCAATTTTGAAGCGATCATCCTTCTATTGGAAAATCAAGCAGATCTTAATATAAAAAATTCAAAGGGATACACAGCCGCTTCCTTAGCGACTCTTTATGAAAAATTAACAATTGCATACTTGCTCGAGAAAATGGAAAAGGAAAGAGCTCATACCAGCAAATCCATGAGTTATATTGCAGCCAAAATACTGGTTAACGACGTGAATAATCTAATGCAAAAAACGGAACTGCCTATTAAGTATTCACGAATAGTGGTAAGTGTAAATAATAACAATGCAAAGATTAAATTTGAAAAATTAAATTTTTATGATGAAGAGAATCTGGAAGATATATACGTTGAAACCATTGAAATTGATTTGCCCTATATTGAGGCGCTGACTATTGCTAGTGAAGTGAGTGACTGGTCAGTGTCACAAATGGATATTCTTTTGTCAAATATTATATATCTGAATCGTAATACTGATGATGAAATTAAAATAGATGAGATATCAATTGACTTTACTGGTAGTTTAAATGAAAATATTATAGAAAATTTTGATGAATTTGTTCCAGAGAATAACCAGACAATAAAATTTACATTATCAGGAATAAATATTAATAGTCCCGATCTATCAGGAAAGCAGAAAATAATTCGGGACCTATTGAAAACGTTTATAGCGTCTAATAAACTGTCCTTGGTTTTTTCAATTGATATAGACGATAAAAAGATATCAATAGAGGATTTTTCCTATAAATCAGAGGATTTATCTATAACTGGGAATATCGGTATGGATTATCTACTTTCCATAAATGACGAAATGATAATTAACAAATGTACAGGGGATGTTGAGGCAAATCTTAATTCCACCGGTATATCTTGGGGGGATGCTTTTGAAACCGGTGAATTCGCTCTTGATAATTTTAATTTAGTCTTGTCAACCGTTGTGGAGTTTGATGAAGAAGAAAATTTTAAATCCATTGAGTATTTTAAAAGTGGTATCATATTGAAAAATGCGTCCTTTAAAACAGCAGGGCAAATGAATCAGACATTAGAGGAAACTGCTAACGAATTTGGTATTAATACCGATTTGGAAACAATAAAAATTCCTGTGTTTGCAGTAAATTCAAATATTAATGACGAAATTCTGCAGATGTATGACACTGAAATAACCACAGAATACTTTCAGGCTCATCTAAAGGGAAGTATTCATATTAACTTTAATGATTTTAATAACAGTTATATCAGAGATGCCGTACTTCACATTTCTAATATTTCACCGGAATTTTATCCCCTTATATCAAATATTGAAAAGAAACTGGAATTAAAACTACCTCGGAAAAATGATGATCTTTACTTCGAAATATATGGATTTTTAAGTGACTTGCGTATAAAGGGCTTAAAATATTGATAATTAAAAAGGGCCTGCAACCTGTTATCCAGAACAGGACAGCATGGAAATTAAAGCATGAATAAAGTAATTTTTTACAGTGTGTTATCTATAGTTTCAACACCGGTCATTGTATTTATTAATTACACAGTATACTGGAGAATCCGATACAATCAGCCGGAACCTCGTTTTTATCTCAACCTTTTAATATATGGTAGTTTGTTTTCTCTTATTATAAGCCCAATATTCAGTATTGTTACATTTAAAATCTCTCAAGATGTAAATAGTAAGCAATGGATTGTACGTGTAAGCAAACTAATAGCCCTGTTTGGAATACTTGTACCTTTCATTGTCGCATTTATTGTATTAATAAGTATTAATTGGTGTTAAGGAATATTATGTGGCCATTTAGGAAAAAGAAAAATCCCGTTCCGTCCAAGAACAACTCTCTTGACCAAAAGATTCCGGACTTCCTGCCGAAGATACTAGAACAGGAATCATCAGAGGCAACTAAACACCTCTCCGATCCCTTTTACACCGATATCCTGACCAATCACAACATTGGGGAGGATGAAAAAGTAGCGGTTTATTATTCTGAAGATGCATACCGGAAAGCGGTCACTGATCATTCCGACGAAAAGGAAATCCTGATCTGTTTTCTGGAAGAGTTGGCATTACAAAAGCGAAAGTACAAAGAATTGTATTATGATCAGGAGGGTTATGGGATTGGGACATTCAACGATATTGAACTGCGGGTGCGCCAAATAGCCACAGAAAAGGGTATTGATTTGAGTAATACAGGGGAACCAGTTCTGGCATTCCGGATCTATCCTGAATCCAAAGGTACAAAATATGTTGCCAAAGACCTTAATACCGAACAAGATGTGGAACAACTATTTGATTACTGTCAGATACTGGAAGCGTCAATCTCTAAAGTTGGTTGGGAATACCTGATTAATCACTTTGGCTATGAAGTACTTTTCAAGATCAATAATAAAAGCGGTTGGATAGATTGTGTGGATATTGATGAATATAAAAGTGAAATATCAGTGAAGATAAACGATGCAGCAGAAAATATTTAATATGAAAGAAAGAAAATTATGAAAGTAAAAGGGTTTGTTATTTTAGTTGTGATGATATTAATCATTGCTAGCTCAAATTTTCTTAT
The DNA here is from genome assembly GCA_029939575.1 of Fidelibacterota bacterium. GTDB lineage: Bacteria > Fidelibacterota > UBA2242 > UBA2242 > JAOZSR01 > JAOZSR01. The sequence continues at coordinate 1,532 of JAOZSR010000144.1, read as the reverse complement.
GGCCGAACAGAAAAGCCAAACCCTGTCACACAAGCCAACAAATACGGGCTATGCGTTTTCTGTAAATGTTGTATGGAATATTATCCAATGCTTTGATATAATCAAAATAAACATTGGTGCCGATGTGAATAAAGATTTCAGTAGAATAGAGATGAAGAATGTCGGCGGCTGGATTGCGGGCGGATGTTATGGTCAGGCTTTTGATGTCAATTCGATGTCAGAATTCAGGCATGTCAATATTCAGCTGTGTGGAAAATGGGAGACAATATAAACTAAAAATTTAATATAATAAATAAGGGGAACTTTAATGAAAAATTTTAAATGTCAGTGGTTGAAAGTTATTATGGTTATTTTTATTATCATTCTGGTAATTAATCCGGTCATAGCAGAAAACAAAAAATTATTCAAAGCTGTTAAAAAAGGGAAAATTACAGCGCTTAATCGCATGATAAAGCAAGGAATTGATGTGAATATGAAAGATGAAGATGGATGGACACCCTTGATGTATGCTGCTGCGAACAATGATACGAAAATTGCACAGGTGCTTCTCAAAGCTGGCGCGAATGTAGAGGCAAGAGACAAAGATGGAAGAACAGCTCTAATCTATGCTGCGGCTAAGAATAATATTGAGGTTACAAAAATTCTTTTAGAAGCGGGTGCAAAAGTATATACATTTGATTATTTTAGTTCAGAAATTAAAAATCTGCTAAGTACATATATGTTCCAAAAACTAATAAATCAAGGAGCCCCCAAATTTTTCATGAAGGGTATTGATGGCAATGATTATGTTTCCAATAAACTCTATGGACCAGGAGCCCAAAATAACCAACCCATTATACTGAATTTTTTTGCTACATGGGCAAAACCTTGCACACATCAATTGTCATTCCTTAATACTATTTCACAAAAATACCCTAATATCGGTTTTTATCTTGTAAATATTGAAGAAAGTGAAGAAAGGGTGAGAACCTGGTCAAATGCTATGGAAAATGAGTTTCCCATTCTAATGGATCGAGATGGAAAGGTTGCAGGTAATTTTCATATTCAGGCTATTCCTACCTTATTTGTTATTAATAGTGATGGTTCTATTCTAAATCGAATTATTGGCTTTTCAAAAACAAACCAGGCAGAAATGCAAGCAAAAATTGAAAAAGTGTTAGGGCCTTAGAGTGACGAGTAGGGGTATTAGCAGAAAGAATGGTAGTGTAAAAAAAGGATATTTCAAGAATGTTTTCCATGATTCCGATTTCTGATAATTTGCACTGACGCCATAACACTCCTGGTTAAAATTCTGATTATCTCCTCTGGTATCTTTCTGGTTTTATGAGCTATTTCCTCTATTATAGCATTTTTCAAAAATAATGTCTTGTACTCTACCAATAGATTATCCGGTCCAGAAAAGACTACGGGATATATACGGGATTTTACCGTAGAAATATGAACAAATATAAACAATTTTGTAAAAATAGGGTAGGAATGTTCATCAAAATAGTGATGACATGTTTTGTTTGTTTATCGTCGATAAATCTTAT
>JAOZSR010000063.1 GCA_029939575.1 Fidelibacterota bacterium | reverse complement strand
CATTATTTCAATTCTTCATTGTTTTTCATTTTTTCATAAAACTTTTGACACTACCATTTTTATGCGAATATCTTTAGTATTTATCATATTTAACTCTAACATATTATTAACAAACTAAAATCCCTCCAAATAAATTTCTTCATTAAGAAACTTATTGCTATATGTAGAAAGACTTGCTAAATATAGAAACTTTTGGTATTTAATATTTAAAGTAATTTTGATATCCCGATTCTTAAACTTAACAGCAACTTAATAATTCTATATTCAAGTGTTAGCAATATTATTAATGTTTTTTTTTAACTTACCAAACAAAAAGTATATTCCCGGCACATTGTTTTTTCTGGTCCCAAGGGTTACTAATTCTGCCCGTTAAACTCTTGCCAAACTACTGTTCCGTTTCCCATAATAAGAGCATCATTTCCGTGGCTGCTATCATCAGTTACCATATCTCCGCTTTTTTGATTAAACCGCCAAAGCCCCACCAAATCATCCTTAAAGCCGGCATAAAAATGTTCTGTTAATTTATCGGGATTTAAATAATGAAACTCAATTTCCTCTTTTAGAATTGACTTTTGCCATAAACGTATTTCATCAAAATTACCTATCCAAAAATTCCCAACATTACTATTCACGCCGGGAGAGTCATAATCAGCACCAATCAAAACATTACTTGAACCGATATTTATTTCCAGGTTTAACATATTTTTACGCAACATCATTTCACCATCAAAATAGAAAGATACAAAATTACCTGTCCTGGTTAAACTGAAATAATGCATTTTGTTATCCCGCCAGTCAAGTTCATCGATCCTAAAAATTCCAAACTTTTCATCATTAATAAATACATTAATCGAATTATTAAAATTAGGTCCCTGGTAAATCGCTACTTCGTTTCCGCCCTCGTTATTACCAACCATAAATAATGATCTGGAGGTTTGAGGAATATCACTCCCGCCTGTTGCCCAAATTTCAATGCTAAAATCTCCTTCAAAAACCTCTTTAATTTCTGTTGTATTGGCAATCAAGAGATAATTTTCACCTTCTAATTTTAAGGTGTCAGTTGAGATTGGCTCTGTATTTTCTTCACATGAAAAAAATGCTAACAAGGCCAATAACAGGATATTACGGATTTGTGTAACCACAAACAATATTACTTTCTGAATATTTTCCTCCAACATCATAAATATATAAAATGTAATAAAATACCTGACCACTTTCTAAGCCGGTTTCAATATAATTTTGAGCATTTATATCAAAAATCTCGGTTAATTTTATGGCTCCTTCGTCATCTTTTGTAAAAGCTTCTGAGACACTTTTATATAAAACATATTTATAAAAATCTATATTTTCATTTTTTTCCCAGCGCAATTTTATAGTGGTGTTTGTAGCCTCTTCGAAATAGAGTACACCGGGATTAGGTTGGGAGTCCAAAGAATCTCCCAATACATTGGAGCCAAAACAAGTATTTCCCCGACTGTCAACAACATAAATCCGATAAAAGAACTCATCACCCTTTTCAACATTGAAATGATCTTCATAAACTGTATCCTGCCTCGAAAAAATCTCTTTAAGTAAAAGATCATCCTGGTTGACATCAGTACTGTCATCACGATAAATTGTATATTTCAAAAAGTCTTCATCCATAATATTTTGGCTAAATGTTATTTCAAAATAAGTATCCTCGACCGGCTCAATACTCTTGATTTCTACAGCCTGAACACCGCTGGTCTGAAAATCAAGATCACTAAAAGCTGCGTTCCCATAAATGTCCCAGACACCTAATTTATAATAATAATTGGTTAACAGGGACAAATCGGTATCATCAAATTGTGTGTTGTTTACATTGTTTAATTCTCTTTTTTTATCCGCATTCGCAATGTTAAATCCTTGATGAGTATCACGATATATTATATATTTATCAAAATCATGATAGGGGTATTTTTCCCACTCAATTGTCGCTGAATATTTTTTAATTTCCCGGGGATACAGATCCAGAGAAAACATTTCAAGGGTTGTTATTTTAATCTCATTTCCCTTTATTTCATTATTCCGCGAATCTTTACAATATATTGTGTAAAAATAATCTGTTCCCTGATCAAGCCCGGTATCTGTAAATACTGTATCCAGTTTATCAGACGAAGTGAACAAGAGAGAATCTGACTTTAGCACCCCGGGTGATAGACTGCGGTATAAAGAGTAACTGATCTCGTCTTCTTCCTGACTGCGAATCCAGTTAAGACGAATAGAATTTTTCCCCAAATCATCGCTTTGAGGTGCTCGGATATCGACCGGAATTATGCTTTTTGTCTGAATGTTTAATTCATTACTACCTGCCGCAAACCCGGTTACATCTACTAAAAACACCCTGTAATAGTATGAAGTCAAAGAGATTAATCCTGTATCAGTATAGGCTGTCTGATAATTTTCTGCATATCCAACAGAATCACTAATGACATTGCCCATATTATTTCGCCGTGATCTGTGAATCCTGTAATATGCGACATCTTCATTATTTTCATACCAATGAATGGTAGCAGAATATTTGGTTACCTCGTATTCTTCCTTTATTACAACCGGTGCGGAATATGAAGTTTTCCCATTTACAACTTCAGATTTTCCCTCTAATTCAAAATTATCAATAATTGTAATCTGATAAAAATATGTCATGTTTTGCAACAATCCAAAAGGGGAGACTTCTGTTGTATCATAATTTTGTCCGTTATCAAGATAATGTGTAATATTGGGGTCTGTAATAACCGCTATCAGTTTAGCCTCGTTATTCATAACACCAACTTCATTTCTAAACAACTGATATTCTTTAAAATCTTTATCCATGCTTTTTTCCCAGGTCAATTTCATGGAATGTTTGTCAATTTCTCCGGGAATGTTTAAGGTAACCGGAACCGGAGGTCTGCCAAAATTATTAACGGTATATTCATTAACATCTGACATCCTGGTATTTCCGGAATTATCAATCGCCGAAGCCTTAAGTATATGAATTGAGGAGTCTTCTAAATTTGTAGTATTCCACGAAAACTCATAAGGATTGGTACCGTTTTCAATCTCCTTGTATTTGGTATCATCAATATACAAGATTACGTTTTGGACTTTATTATCATCAGTAGCACGAACGGAAATTTCAGTAATATCAAAGACTTCAGTATAAGATTCCGGTGACGTGATCTGAACAACAGGGGGTTCAATATCCCCTTCCTTTTCACATTGATAAACACCCAGAAATCCAATTATTAATAATAGAAAAAGGTTATGAACCAAATTGATTCTAAATAGATTTGAAAAACGCATCAGAGATTCACCTGATTCTGTTTTAGCCAAAGAATAGCCCTCTTTTTTTTCAGGATTGTAATATAATTTATTTAAAGGTCCTGATAATATTTACTGATCAAATTACCTTTTGGTCCGAAGGATTGTACCAACAATTCGGTTCCATTGCTGCCAAATTCAAAAGTCAAATAACCGGTTTTCTTTTGATTCTCATCATAAAATAATTTTGCTCTCAAGGTACCTGCTTTGCTAAAAAGAAGAGCATAATTCACAGCCAGCTTATTATCAATATCATAAATTTTTGATACTATTTTTACAGAATTTGCTTTTTCCTCAAAAACAAAATTATAAGAATAAAATTGGTTACCACTATCATCCATTACAATTATTTTTGATAATTTTTTGTCTTCTGAATAGAGACATTTCACAATCCAGTCTTTTTTAACCAGATTAAATTCCTTATTAAAATAAAAAGGATGGATCTCAGAAAGCGCCATATCCGCGAGAAATTCAATTCGTTGCTCTAAAATATTATCATTAAGCCCATAATAAAATCTGCCGCGGGCAATGGTTTTTCCCTTGTTGTTCATATATTTAATTGCTCTCGGTTTGCCAGTACTATCCTTGTAAATTGCTACTTTCTGCTCTTTATTATTTTCATAGTTAATCACTTTGTTAAAAAATAAATTAAATATTCCGCCCTTGCTTTTGGTTAGTTTTTCACCTACAGTTCCAAAATCTTTTTTACCACCAAGATATTCAAATGATACTATTCTGTTGTTTTCATCGAGAACAGCTTTGAAATGACGGGTGTTCGCGGCTTCCTCTAAAAAAATCTGCTTTTTTATCAAATCTTTTGCAGTATAATCAGTTGAATAATATCTTATTTTTAAATTTTTATCAGCATCTGTAAAACCTGCCAGGGCAGAGGGTTTGACTTTGAGTAACTCTTCACGGCAAAATTTCATCATTTCTTCTAATTTATCCACACTAACAGGAACAGCAATGTTTTGTGATTCTATATAAATATGTGGACCGCCATGTCCCTGGAATGACTTGAAAAAAGTCATGTCAGAATTAACAACTCCGGCAGTTTTCGGAATCTGGATTTGAGGTTTAGCCTGCACTACAGGTTGAATTACAGGAGCAACACTATCCTGTTTTATTGGCACATTGTTGATTGTAATTTTATCACTTTTGGGCTTTACTGCTAATTTGGGACTTTGATTAGAAATTGATTTCGATTCCTTAAACGCAAATCCATACATCCGGCGAATCCCATTATCGGAAATTGGAATAAAGAGGTTTAATGAATCAAGATATATTCCACGGGTGTTGTTTTCCATTGGCATAAATTGAATATTGGTTTGAATTACCGGCACATTGTTTTCTACTGCTAATCGGGCAGCATTGGCTAAATCTTTTTTAATTGCTCTGTAGTTTTTGAGAAGAACTTTATGCATTGTAGCAATTTCATCCCGAACTAAGGGTATCACAATATTTGGTTCTTTAACATAGAGAAAGGGTCTTTTGTTTTCCCCCAGGAAAAATCCCTGTACATCTGAATCAATAAGATTAGTGGATTTGGAAATTTTATTTGATTGCCTGGATTTTTTTATTGTTTTATCGATCTGTTCCAGTTCTTTGAGTACTTTTTTAGTCAGTCCTTCTTCCATAAGATCCCAATTTTTATAGGCATTGTCTGCAAAAACCAGCATCTTGCGAATATTATATTCAGACAATTGAATTGCAATATCTTTTCCTCCAATAAAGATATATAACCCGGCTTTGTTTTGAAAAGATTCTACAAAATCGAAATGTGTCTTAAATAACTTCGGTTTCCTTTTAATAATCGCCTTGTCAGATAATGCCAGAGATTCCTGCTCTTCCTTGAATTCGGATTTGGAGAACTCAGCCATTTTCAAAATATCAGCATCATCTAATTTTATTAAACCGGGAAGGTTTTTTACAAAAATATAACGGTTTGATTGTGAATAATAAAAAAGTTTTGATTGAATAATATCTGGGTTTAATGATTCCTTTTGTACTGGAGGTTTTTGTAAACTATCGATTTCTGTTGAGTCCGGTTGAAGCGCCATTAATGATATAGATGGAAAAAGTATTAAAACAGCAATAATCTTTTTAATCTTCATATTTATCCCAAAAAATTTAATAATTAAAACTACTAATGTAAAAACTTCTTTAAACTTTAATATATACAGTTCTCATTACACAAAAAAATCTATCCCTTCTTTGATATACTATTTATTTGTTCTATCAGAATCTACATAATTATATATAATAATTCAAAAAACAATTAAATAGATTTTAAAATATTTTAAAAGAGCATTTTTTTAAATTTTTACCTTTAGAATTTTTTTTACAATTGATAAATTAGAAGCAATTACAAAATGATAATTGATATTTTTATTTATCCTAAATCCTATTCAAAAAAAAGAAATTATAACAACATAAACTATAATAATTAATAAAATTACTTGACATTAGAATTAACAATTATCAAATTACCATATCGGCAGTAAAAATATATGGAAATGTAACAAGGAGGAATGCAATGAACAAAAACAGTGTTAACAAAGTTATTCTCGTTGGACGCTTAGGAAAAGACCCGGAAGTGCGTTACACACCAAACGGTGATGCTGTAGCTGACCTGAGTTTAGCGACAACAGAAAGTTTTAAAAACAAATCAGGAGAGTACACAGACCGTACCGAATGGCATAGTTGTATAGTTTGGCGCAACCAGGCGGAATTTGCAAAAAACTATCTGAAAAAAGGTACATTAGTCTATGTTGAAGGTCGTCTTCAAACCAGAAGTTGGGAAGATCAACAGGGAGTAAAAAAATACAAAACAGAGGTTGTTGTAAGTACATTAACATCTCTTAGTCGTCCGGAAGGCCAGTCACAGGGTTCTCGCGGACAACAGGGTGCACCTAATCAACAAGGCGCTTCTAAACCACAAGATGACGGGGATATACCTTTTTAATCCCACATTGCGGGTTTAATTCCACGCAGTTTGCCGGGTTAATAGTTTAAAATTGTTCACTTGATACCTCGTCTGGTTGCAACGAGGTAGTTCATTTAATCTGAATATTTTAAATTATTTATAGTTAAATGCACTTTTCCCGATAAATTCTCTCAAAATTGAAGTGGGCGGAACCTCGTCTGCTTCAATAGGGAGAAAGTAAGAAAGAAAATCCAATAACCGTTCCGATTCAGGATGACTTGGATGGTCATCGGGAACCGCCCGTAATATTTTCTCAGCATAGGTTTTTAATAAACTCATCTCATAAGCCAGAGATGAATTAAACATTATGTCTGCCTCTCCCTGATACTTAAAAATATATTTCTTCTCTCCCTCAACAACCTTTTTCCACATCTTAATTGTATTGGCTGCACTATAGTTTCTATAACGAAAATCCCGCACAATTCTTCGAATTAAACGCATATCATGAGTAGGAATCCTGTTGGTAAAAGTAAAATTCAAATGAGTCAGGGCGCTTATATAAATTTTAAACTTGAAAGAATTATCTATATTTTTTGTAAGTCCGGGATTAATTCCGTGAATACCTTCTAAAAGAAAAATCGTATCTTTGTCTGCTTTAATTTTTTTATCAGTTTTAACTTTTTTACCAAGTCCAAAATCATATTTCAATGGATTTATTGTTTTTCCATCAATCAAATTGGAAAGGTCTTCATTAAGTAAATCAAGATCAATAGCTTCGAGTACTTCAAAATTCAAATTGCCACCCTGCTCTATTTCGAGATCGCTCCGATCTTTAAAATAATCATCCATAGACAGCATTATTACTTTGAAACCTAATACTCGTAACTGGATTCTGAGTCTTTTGGTAAAAGTCGTTTTCCCTGACGACGATGGACCGGCAATAAATACCAACTGTTTTTTTTCTTCTGCAATCTGATCCGCAATGTTTGATATTTTCTTTTCCTGCAAAGCTTCTGAGATTTTGATTATTTCTGAAACATGCCCTTCCATAATAGATTTATTAATATCGCTGATATAACTAATGTCAAGAATATCACCCCATTTTATTGATTCCTGAAAAATCTCATAAAGATGCTCCTGGTTTGAAAAATGTTCCTGAATCTTTTCAGGTACTCCCTCAACTGGTAATCTAAAAACAAATCCTTTTTCAAAAATTCTTAATTCAAACACATTAATAAGTCCTGTTTCTGGAGCACAGGGACTTGGCAACCAATATTTTTCACCTTCAATAGAATAGAGGGTAATATAATTCAGCGAACAAAATTTTAATAAAGCAACAATATCATACTTTCCCTGTTCCTGAAAATACCTGATTGCCTCAACTCTTCCGGTTAATATTGGGAGAATTGGAACATTTTTCTCAACTAGTTCAGACATAGCTTTTTGTAATTTCCGGATAGATGTGGAATCTGCTTTAAAATCATCCTGGAACATGCAATAAATTCCATCACACATGCTATGAGAAAAACTCAATGATCTGTTCGGAAGAACCTGCTCGGCAACATGGCTCAACATAAGAATGGCCGCATTTTCATAGGCTCGCCTGCAGGAATCATGAAATTCTTTAAAAGTACTGATGCTACAATGATCTGTAATATCTTCATTTAATGAGGCAAAAAGATCATTTTTAATAACAAGATATTTCAAATAGTTTGTTGGTTTTAAATCACGCTCCAATAATTTCATGATTTTCTCGCCATGCTCTGCAATCATATTTGATTCGTTGTTTATCAATATTTTCAAGGAATCCATTGTTTTAACCTCCATATTATTTAGGTTCATGCAATGTTTTCAATTTCTGTGCCATTTCTAAAATTCTCAGCTAATTAAATTACAAAGCACAACATATTGGATAATTTAAATTAAGAAAAAGAAAAAACATTACTTTTCTTTATTTAATTTTAAATCATGTTACCCACTAACGTTAATAATAGTAATGTTTTAGGTTGTTTTGATTAAAATCGGATTCCCGGCTGGTAAAAAAACTAAAATAATTCGGAATGTAGAAAAAAGTTAAAGTTGAACAATAAAACAAGAATATTTTTCCTGATATTTTGTATAAAACCCAGAAAAAATTATTAAAACGGTATATTTGTAAATTCAGAAATTGGTTATTGATTTTTATTTCTACTTTCTGTCAGGTTAGTTAAATTCTGAAGTAGAAAAATGAGAATTAATAACACTTTTTATTACAAAATATATTATGTTAAGTGAAATATTAACTGAAAGGAAATATTATGCGACCTGTATGTCTAATAATTCGAGATGGTTGGGGACACAATGACAACCCTGAAGCCAATGCGATTCACGCTGCCAACACTCCAAACACCGACCAGTTCAAAGCCAAATACCCCTGGACTTTGATTAAAACTTCCGGCGAGCCGGTTGGTTTACCAGACGGATACCAGGGGTCAAGTGAAGTCGGTCACCTCAATATGGGTGCCGGACGAATTGTAATCCAGGAACTAAAAAGAATTGATGATGGATTATCAGACGGTTCTGTTTATAAAACTGAAAACTGGATACAAATCATGAAAAACTGGAAAAAGAACAAATCCCGGCTCCACTTTTTTGGACTATTGCAGGACGAAGGTGTACATGCCCACCAGGAACATCTTTTTAAAATGATGCATAGGGCGCGACAGGAATTTCCCGAAGGTGAAATTATTCTTCATCCTTTTCTCGATGGAAGAGATACACCTCCTAAAAGCACTCTTGAATATATCGCCCGGCTTAGACTGGTTATGGATGATGTGAAAAATTGTAAAATCGGCACAGCTATGGGCAGATTTTATGGGATGGACCGGGCTGAAAACTGGGAAATTACCGACAAGGCATATGATTGTATCGTAAATGCTGTTGGAAGGACAAGTGATACTATAGAAAATGCTGTCCAATATTCCTATGAAAATGACAAGACTCCCGGTGGAGTTGACATGTTTGATGAATATATTCCACCCTGCGTTATTGGAGATTACGATGGTGTAAAAGATGGCGATTGTATAATTCACACAAATTATCGCCAGGATCGGGCTATCCAGCTTAGTCGGGCTTTTGTAGATGAAAATTATCCGGGTAATTTGACAAGAAAACCAAAGGTTACTTTTGTCGGATTTACTCAATATTATGACGAATTTGAAAATTATCTTCTCGGTGCGATGAGCTCCGGCGGGGCCATGGATAATCTTCTCGGAGAAGTTGTTTCTGCTGCCGGATTAAAACAGTTACGAATAGCCGAAACCCAAAAATTCAGACACGTAACAAGTTTTTTTAACGGTAAAAAAACCACTCCCTATCCAAACGAAGATCAGGTAGAAATTAAAAGTGATCTCAATCCATCCTCTTTTGCCAGTTATCCGGCAATGGAAATCTACAAAGTGACAGAAGCATTATTAAAAAAACTTGAAAACAACCCCTACGCTTTAATTGTGTTAAATTATGCTAATGGAGATATGGTTGGACATACCGGAGATTTTAATGCTGCCAAAGAGGCAATCGAACATGTTGATAAATGTGTCGCAAAGATTGTCAGACGCCTGCTGGAATTAGATGCTCATATTCTTATAACCGCGGATCATGGAAATTCTGAACAAATGCGGGATTATAAAACGGGTAAACCAAAAACAAGCCATACACTATTTCCCGTTGATTGTATTTATGTAGCCAAAGATTCTCCCGGTAGAAAACTAAAAGAAGGTGGAAAACTCTCAGACCTGGCACCAACAATATTAAATCTATTGGGGCTGCCAAAACCAAAAGAAATGACTGCTGACAATTTGCTTATCTAATTCTTAATAAATTGAATTTTATGAAAATTATTTTATGTGCGATTAACAGAAATATTATTTCTGCATGGGAAAATTTAGAGCATCAAAAAGAATATGTTGAGACCTATCACGGCTCAATATTGGACATTAGTTGCGATGCTATAGTCAGCCCGGCAAATAGTTTTGGTTTTATGGACGGAGGAATTGATTTGGCGATTTCTCGCTTTTTTGGGAAACAGGTGGTCAACAAACTGCAGAAAAAAATAGAGATACTACATCATGGAGAATTACTTGTCGGACAAGCAGAAATAATTCCCACAGAGCATGATAAAATTCCCTATTTGATTTCCGCTCCAACCATGAGAGTTCCATCAAAACTAAAAAATACGGTGAATATTTATTTGGCAATCAGGGCTATAATTTTATTAATTAAATATGGCAAATTTGATAATGGGGATGAAATAAAAAATACTATCAAAACAATCGCCATTCCCGGGATGGGAACCGGAACCGGACAGGTAAAACCGGCAACTTTCGCAGGTCAAATGTACAAAGCGCTGAATGATTTCGTTGATGAAAATATCAAATTTCCAAACACCTTGTATGAAGCGAGTAAAAAAAACATGCAAATAATTACAGGTTAGACAATAAGGAAAAACAAATTAGTTTTATGAAAAAAAACCATCTACAAAAATATTTAAAGGGGGAATAATGAATTTTTTTCCGGAATTAAAAATCGGTTTGCTGAATATATGGCCGGCTACATTATTAATATTATTTTCGGCCTGGCTGATCCCATTAAAAAATCCTAAAGCCAGAACACGTTTATTCAATGTTGATTGGTGCTCAAAAAAACAAAATATAATTTTATGGACAGGTAGCCTAATCATGTTTAGTATGATAATTCTATCATTCTGGGTACCAATTCAAAATGGGAGGATCTCACTTTATGCCGGAGGAAGCATATTCATTATAGGATATTTTACCATGTTGTTTAGTTATTTTAATTATCTGCAAACCGCAGGAAATAAAAAGCATGTCAAAGGGTTTTATAATATTTCCCGAAATCCAATATATTTTTCAACCGATATTGCCTTTTTAGGCCTGGCAATTGCAGGTACGTCTTTAATTATGGTATTACTGGTTGTTTTGCATTTTATCATAACACATCAGGTCATTTTGGCAGAAGAGAAACATTTTGAAAAGCAATATAGTAAAACATATTTAAAATATAAGAATAAAGTTCGCAGATATTTGTAATTATTAAAAATTAACTAAACAGGAAAACAATGGGAAAATTATCAGGTACATTATTAGGTGGTGGAATTGGCTGGGCCTTTGGCGGTCCGATTGGTGGAATAATTGGTGCATATATTGGAAGCATGATGGCTGGAGATGGAGCCTCCCGGAATTCCTCTCCCTATCAAACACCACATAATCGCAGGTCGGCTTTTAATCATACTCAACAAGGTGATTTTGCAGTTGCTATGCTGGCTCTTTTCGGTTACATCTCAAAAGCAGACAATAAGGTTTTGTCTTCGGAAGTTCAATATGTGAAACAATTTCTGGTTGAAAAATTTGGGAAGGACAATGCCCAGGACCTGATGTATCTTTATAAAGAAATTCTTAACAAAGATTATAATCTATATGATGTTACAGCGCAAATAAAAGCAAATACCGATTATTATGCCCGTCTTGAAATGCTCCACATCCTATTTGGAATAGCCGGTGCTGACGGCGAATTCCATGTTGACGAACTGGCTGCAATTGAGGCAATAACCAGGGGTTTGGATATTTCCGGCAAGGATTATGATTCGATTAAATCTATTTTTATTAAAGAATCTGATCAATCTTATAAAATACTTGGTGTCAGCCCGAATTCGGATGTTAATACTATCAAAAAAACCTATCGCAGTTTAGCTACCAAATATCATCCTGATAAAGTTGCAAGTCTTGGTCCGGAATTTCAGAAAATGGCAGAGGAAAAATTCAAATCCATTAATAGTGCTTACCAGGATATCAGACAGCAAAGAGGCTTTTAGCTTGTCACCTGAAAAAATACATACCGGATTATCTTTACAGATTCTGAATGATAAAATTTTGCATTTTAAAAGCATCAACTCAACCAATACATATTTATTAGGTGCACATTCCCATTCAAATGGAACTGTTGTGTTGGCGGATTTCCAGACTTCCGGCCGCGGTCGGCTGGCGCGTGTCTGGGAATCAAAAAAGGCTGAATCCCTACTTTTTTCTATTTTTCTCAACCGAGATCTGGTATCCTATCCACATTTTGCCTTTACCTTTATTGCAGCAATTAGTGTTTTTGAAGCCCTGCAAAGTATCGCTCCTGAAATAAATCTGGCTTTGAAATGGCCAAATGATATTCTGATCAACAATAAAAAAGTTTGTGGTATCCTGGTGGAATGCCGAACATCCGGAAGTAACTTATCAAAAATTGTAATTGGAATCGGATTAAATGTTTTGCAGGACAAAGATTTTTTTAAAAAACAAGGGCTTAAGGGAGGAACTTCTCTTGCATTGGAAACAAAGGTAAAAAGTTCACTCTTAACTATTCTTAAACAAATAATATTAAAAACCGACCAAAATTTAGCACTTTATAAAAACACAGATGGTCTGGAAATCATTAAAAAATGGAAATCCTATTGTCCGTATATCGGAAAAAAGATAAAAATTGACAATGGAAAAGAAATAATCCCGGGTATCTTTCATGATATTGGTACTGATGGCTCAATAATAATTGATTCAAAGGGAAAATTAAATAATTTCTATGCCGGAGATGTTACTGTTGAAAACACAGAAATCTAAGGGAGGCTTATGCTGTTAATTATCGACATTGGCAATACAAATACTGTTCTTGGCATTTTTAATAACAAACAACTGATAGAATGCTGGCGATTAAACAGTGGTCATTCGCGAACAATCGATGAATATTGGATAACTGTCAAATTATTATGTGACGATGCCAAAATCAGCACCAACAAAATCAGCGGGATAATCATTAGTTCGGTGGTGCCTGATTTATTAATTTATTTTACAGAAATGGCAAAAAAATATTTTTCAATTGACCCGATAATTGTAAGTAACAAATTAGACCTGGGACTGGAAATTAACGTAGATGAGCCAGATCAACTTGGTGCTGACAGACTTTGTAATAGCGTCGGAGCTAAAGCCTACAACAAAAATCCAACGATAATAATTGACCTGGGAACAGCCACAACCTTTGATGTATTGGATCATAAAGGAAATAATATTGGGGGCTGCATCGCTCCCGGAATGTTAACCGGCTCAAGAGAATTAATCAGAAAAGCGGCTCAACTTCACAAAATAAAACTTATGTATCCCCGACATATAATCGGGAAAACTACTACTGAACAATTACAAGGCGGAATTTTTGCCGGCCAGATTGCAATGATTGAAGGAATAATAAAGCGTATCAAAAAAGAATCTGGAAGAGACGATTTTTTTACAATCGTAACCGGGGGACTTTCAACAGAAATTACCGGATATTGTGACGTTATCGATAAGGCTGATCTACAGCTTACTCTCACCGGGTTGCGCCTGATTTATGAAATGAATTCATAAAAAGAACAAACCGATGAAAACAAAAAAATTGCTCATACAGATCATTATAATGCTGTTTCCCCTGGTTGGAATTTCAGCCGAAGAAATATATAATTTCCAGGTTAATTTTTTATTGGTTCCATCTCTCAATTTAACAATGAAAATTAGTGAACCCTATTATTTCCAAAACCGGAAAGTGAAAAAAATTGAGTATATTGCCAAAACCAATAGTCTATTCTCAAAAATTTTTAGTGTTGACAATATTTATGAATCTATATATTCTGTTGATGATTTTTCGGTTTTAGTTCATAAAAAAATAATTAAGCAACCAAATGTGCAGCAAAACCTGGTTGTCATTTATGATTTTGAAAAACTTCAGGCAATTTATTCTAATGGAAAAACTGTCAACATTCCGGGCAAAGTACATAGTTTTTTCTCAATGCTGATGCATTTACGATATATTCCCAAAATAAATCTTGAAAAAATCCGATTAAATATAGAAATTGAAGGTAAAGTATTTGAAGCGAGATTTTTAAACAGAGGAACAGAAAAAATAAATGTATCAGGAACTGATATCGACTCTTATAAAATTGAGATTCTTATGAAAAATTTGACTCCCGGGCGTCGATCGGTATCTCCATTAACTGATATCTTTTACTGGAAAATGGGATCGGAAGAGGGTGAAAAATATATATGGCTGGAAAAACAAAATCCTCACAGAATTGTCAAAACCAAATTTTCTCTTTCGTCAACCTGGTTGAATGCGATTTTGGTGCAAGATGAAAAATAAATTTTTTATAAAAACATCAATTTTCTTTAGGAAAAACTCTGCTACAATCCTTTCCTGGATTATCATCTTAGTTGCAATTGTCATAGGTCTGATTTTTCATATTGATAAAAAAATTATTACTATCCTTGTATTACTTTTTGGAATATTAGGAAATGTGTACCTGGGAATAGCTTCAGCTATTGCCCTGATTCCCATCTTTGGACCATTAATTGTCAAAGTCCTCTCACTTCCTATATTTTGGCTGATTAATGCTTTTGGATATTATGTATCTGTGCTTGCGATAAAAAAGGGATATAAAAAAGATATACTAAACTATCGGGTAATTACGATTATTTTCCTGGTCGGTTTTACACTTGGTTTTGTTATCGCAAGATTGATTTAGTGATCACCGCCTTAAGTCAGGTTCATACAATTATTTTTCCACTCTGTACACTAAATATTTTTAGGATAAAGTGGGATTATTGTTAATATAATCTTCACCCTTTTTGATAATATCAATATTTTCACCAGATAGTTTTTTTGCTTTATCAAATAAATCTTCAGTAAAATCAACTAAAATTTTATCAGCCTTTGGCATGCCTTGCTCTCGCCATGAGTTCAAATCTAAAGATGGCCAAATAGTATTTGCCTTTTTTAAATCGGATAACGAAGCTAAAGTATCTTCTGATGTCAGATAATTACCAGCATGTCCAACCTGATTTATTTCATCAGTATTTACAGCTTTCTCACTCAATGAAAAACCGTTGGCAAATTTCTTTGCTTCACCAATTATATGATTTGACAGGACAGTATTAACCGGAGAAAAGGCCATAGAATCAAAATTACCACCAACAAAAGGTGCACAACCGACTTTTCCAATACAGGAACTCAGATGATTTTGCCATAAATCTCCTGAGGCGAGCAAATCAGCGCCCCATCCATTACTACTACCTGATGTTCCACAGTGTGGAATTTCATAATAACTCATCATTTCCGCACAAGCCAAATTCAGTAAATAGGATGAAGATGTATAATAACTTCCCATTGTCCTCATATTAAAAGCAGCAGGCAGACTTCCCAAAATTATCCCGCTTCCTTCTTTAATCAATTGACTGAATACCAGCCCGGCTAACAGTTCTGCATTTAATAATGCAAGTGAACCACCTTCCGTGGCAGGTGAAGTTGCGCCGTACATACTGTAATTAGAATACATAATAGGTAAATTGTAGTTAATAGTGGATATCATTTTATCGGAAATAGATTTATTCAATACTAACGGAGTAATCGGATTAAAATAGGGAATACAAAAAGGCTTTTCAGAAATATCACCATGCAGGAAAGATAACATTTCAAATACATTGTTAATGTTCTTGTCCTTCAATATTAACAAAACCAATGGCTTTGATGTATTTGCATACATGTCGAGCACGCTATACATGTCCAATTTTTCTGCAAAAACATCAGAAGGAATTCCTATTGTTGACACCATATCATAGTTATTTAATAAATCTCCCAGTTTTGTAGAATATTGCATGTGATTCCTTGTAAAAGGCACAACCTGACTACTTTTAATATCCTGAAAATAAGTGTTGGTTACTCCAATACCAAAATAAGTTTCATCTTCCTGCTTTTTTCCCAAATGAAAAGCTCTATCACCGTTTTTATTAAAAATCTCAATACTCGAAGGCGCTTTTTTAATTGCATGATTAATTAGTTCGCCCTGAATATAGACGATTTCATCTTTAATTTTAACAGCTTTTGATTTTTTAAAAATCTGACGGGCAGTTTTTGATTCTACCTTTATACCTGTTTTTTCTAAAATTTTTATAGAATACAGATGTATTTTATCAATTTGCTCAGATGTAAGCAGCTGTATTCTGGGTTTTGCAATCTCCGGGATTTTCAATACTTTCATTTTGCATTCCTCTTATCAATAACCATAGTGTTATAATTTACCCATTATTCAATTGGAACAGAAATTAAGCGCCAGGAGAAAAACTCTCAAAGCGCTTGTTTTATAATCCTATGAGCAAAATTAAATTTCTTCCTCTTTTACTTCCCAATTGACACCTCTGTCTCGTAATCCTTTCTGCATATAATCAATACATTCCGGATATTTCCCCATATATTCAGGTGGAGATATTCCTTTGTGATTATATAGATCATTGGCAATCATTCGTATTGCAAGAGTAGCAGTATAGCCGGTGGTTCGAGCCATAGAGATTACATCGGTTTTCGGGCAATATTTATCATACATGTCAATTGTATACCTGATTTTCTTTCCATCTTTCAACCCTTCAATAACTGATTGAAAAATTGTAATATCACTTTCACCCTGGTTTAGTTTCCAATTAGGGAATAATACCTGCGCTGTAATTTCAAGAGGGCTTATTTTCTCGCCATTTACTTTAATACTTTTCTCTTTTGAAAAAAATCCCAGTTCCCGCAACACTGCCATTTTTTCAATATGCCCGGGGTATCGCAAGGTTTTTTCTTTCATGTTTGGAGCGTCAATAGTTTTGGCCAAAGTTCTTAACCCGTCAGTATTAAAGGCTTCAAGTGTACCAATTTTTGGAAAATAAATATATTCAGCATCAGATAATGCAGGGCGTATCACTTCAAATCCATTCTCTATATACCGAGCAGGCCGAATATATTCCTCAATAACATCAATAGGTGAAAATACAGCCTTATATTCACTTGGCCATTCCCTGATTTCCGGCAGCCCGCCTACATAAGTCAGTACACTTTCGACCTTATCCAGTTTTCGCGTCTCACTCATGATCAAAGCACTCCCCATACCCGGGTAAACCCCACAATCCATTATCATAGTAACATTTTTATCTTTTGCCAACTGATCCAGTTCAAAAGGATCTTCTTCGTAAAACGCAATACAGGCGCAATTTTTTCCAGCATTGATAATAGCTTTTGCTGTTTCAAATCCCATAAAACCCGGTACAGCATTTACAACAAGATCATAGTTGCTTACAAGAGCTGTTACGTCCTCAGGATTAGATAAATCCTTATGAATTACAGACAAATCCGGACATTTTGCTTTTATACTATTCAAGGCATCATTGCTGTAATCAGCAACAGTTACCTCAAATTTTTCATCTCTGTTTAAATCTATTGCCATTGGCCCACCGACCAGTCCGGCACCTAATACTATAACATTCATAATTTACTCCTGTTTTCTTAATATAAATTATTGTAATACTTTTGCCGGATATTAAGATAAATCCAGCCTGATTTTTTTCTATAAAACAAGGTGATTAAAGTATGATGGTTTTGAAAAATGCCAATTTTCTGAATAACAGAAAAGTAAAACCATCAATTATGGGATTATAAGCCGGCAAACCGATTTAGATAATTCACAAGCCGGGAAGAAAGGCTGGGCAATTTATTGAATTTATCCATTTATAATACTCTTTTCATATAGAATAATATAAAAAATAAACTGGAAAAGCACTATCATTTTTATGAATTTATGAGAATAGGTTCATTCTCATAAATTCATAAAACACAAAATGTGTGGACGAAATTTTATTTATTTTAGTATTCGTTTCCCACTTTTCTGGCACGAACAGGTTTGTCAAGATTAATACCAAGTTTCAGACCAATTTCCACCAACAAATTCCACCCGGCAGCTAAAAATATAAAAGGATTCATGTCGCTTGCATTTGGTACCTGAATAGTTGTAAAGGGCGTTTCCCGGTCAGCAATTGCTACAATTTTTAATCCAACACCTTTTTCTAAAACCTGTTGGAATTTTTCGATTTCATCCTCAATCGGGTCTATTAAAAACACAATATCCTCTTTTTCCATAACCTCTTCGATACCATGAACAGCGTAAGTTCCCTCTAAGAAATCTGATTTTTTGCGGGTGATTTCATTGGTTTTGAGAGTTAATTCCTCTGCCACGCCGTCATTATAACCGGCAAAATAAATTGTAGGTGCTTTGATTGCAGCATCAATAATAGCAGGATCAATAGTCAACGTAAGGGCAGATTCAATTTTTGCAGCCAGATCGTCCAGATCTGCAGCTTTGCTGTTATTAATATGCCACAGAATAGATTCATAAAACAAGGCTTGTTCAGCAACACTTTTTGTTGCAGCTACAGCCTGTTCCCAGCCACATTTCAATACAAATGTTTCTTTGCAAAACTTTTCTAAAGGCGTGTTTTCATTGGCTGTTAGAGCAAAGCGATTATGATTGCCAATTTCAATTAATTGTTTTGCCAATAAAATGATTTCTTTGGTCTTTCCGGAGTTTGAAGCACAAAAAACAGCAAATCCCGACAAGTCATATTGGGCTGATTGACGTGAACCATCAGTTACCAAACTCACATCGATACCTTTGCCAAGTGCTTTACGGATTGCATTCTTTGCAGGAAAGATTCTGCTTGAGCCTTCACCGGTAAGTAGTAGTTTTCCTGCAGATTTGATTTTTTCTGCTACATCTTTTGTTTGTTTGGGATTAAATGTTTTTACTACATCAATAGTGTCCATCATTTCCCGAACCAATGCATATTTTGAATATTTGTTCTCATTAAGATTCATTAATAAATACTCCTTTTAATTAAAATTAATTCTATAATCTTTTTTTCATTTTATTAATTAATTGATTGAATGCCTGAGTTTCGCTTCTTACCTGCTTTACAAAACTATTATCCTCAATAGTACCAATTGTAGCAGTCATTTCCTCCATGTTTCTATAGGTGGTATGGCGGAAAGGATTATCAAAATCCTTATTCCGCGAGATGTAAACCTGTTTGTTTATATATTCCTGGATATCACTTCCCTTTTCCAATGCGGATATCCATTGTTCTTTGGATAATTGTTTCTTAACTCCATAAATTTCACTCATTATCGCATAAGCGTGTTTTTGTTTTTTAATAGAATATTCTTCCCACAGACTATTATATCGGTTATGTATTTCAGCCCAACTTTTCAGTTTTCCCGAGCCGATATCAGAGCGGAGCTTATCTACATCTTCACAGGGAATCAACTGCCCGCCAATATTTACCCAATCTGTTATTCGTTCTCCCCGCAGTTTATCACACATTAAGGAAAAAGTTTCTTCAGGATTTGATTCCAAATAATCTGTAAGATTTTTGATAGCATAATAATGGAGCATGTCACCATAGGCGTGATAGGCCCTGTAAGCTTTTAAAATTATAACCTTACGCCTGGATTTTTCCATATTTTCCCCAAGCACCATCAAATCTTGTGTTTTATCTGTATCATTTTGTAATATTTGAAATCCGATTTTGGCAAACTCTTTTTCTGTAATATTATCCAATGTTTTTCCTGCTTTTCTCAGACTGGCTTTACCAGTCCAAACTTCTAATAAATGTCTTGCTTTGACAATTTCTTCAATGGTATCAGGAGCCAAAGAGTCAAATTCAATTTTTTGTATTTTATTTATTCGTTTGTCTCGTTTGTTAAATTTCCACGAATTCCTTGCCAGGGCATACATGTTGTATAACCACCAGAAGGCCGGAAAAACTTCCAGTTGATCCGCAGAAGCATTGTTATTTAAAAGAGAAAAAGGTAGTGGAATGTCAAGTTCAGCCGGGTAATCAGATTTTGCAAGCAATACAAATGAAGCAAATCTGCAGGAATGTTTAACACTTGTACATAATCCCGGCCAAAATCCGCGACCAGCCTGGATTTCATTGTCATTGGCGCGGCTATTATGGTTGGAACCGATTGTAGCACCGGCTGCCATATTGCTTTGTCCCATTATCACAGAGGCGATCAGAAAAGAGTTGTTATGATGCTGTTCATGGGCCGGAAAAATAAGATTATTCAAAACTTCACAACAGGAAATTGTAGAATTGTCACCTAAAAATGAATTAATCAATCTGGCGCCATATTTAAGATTGGAATTATTACCGAGAATAAATCTAACTGCTTTGCATCCATAAAAAATATGACAACCATAGCCAATAATTCCGTTTACCAGTTCTACACCCTCGCCAATTTGGGTTGGCTCGGATTCAGATGAATTAATAGTTAAATTCTTGAGTTTATTTGTACCTTTTATATAACACCTGGGACCAACTTTGACATCTTTAAGAATACGGGAGTTTTTAATCACACACTGTTCCCCAATAGATCCATATACTCCACGCCTGTTTTCAAAACTGTTTTGAGTAATTTCCACTAATTTTTTTTGTAATGGAATATCATCTCGGTATTTTGCCCAAAGATAGGCATCAGCCGGTATTATGCCGTCAAAAGGTAATATAGCACGACTGCCGGTTTCATTCATCAGATCAATCCAGGTCCTGACATTTTCTGATTCACCCTCTTTAATAATTCCATTGCCAAATTTTGCATGATTTGTTGTGTGGATTTCATCAACATTAAACAGAATACAGCGGTTACCAACAATATAATGAGATAAATAACGGACATTATGAATAGCGACGTCATCTCCAATATCACAGGATATTACAACACTATTGGTAATCCCGGATTCAACCTTTAAATCATGATGTATGAGAGTATTCTTCTTAAGATTACCAATCCGCACTAATCCATAAAAACGAGTGTTTTTAACCTGGTCAGGGTCAAACTGATCAGTGACAAATATTGTATCCCAATTATCAGAATTATTATTGTTCTTTACTAATCTTTCAACTTCATAGGAATAAAGATTTCTCCAGCGCTCCGCATCCCAGAAACTTTGCTTTTCACGATGATAGTATTCATCTTTTCCATCTGGAAGATATTGTTTTGGAATAAAATTTTTACCAATAGTATTTGCAGATTGAATTTTGACCGTGCCCATAATGAACTCCTTTTTGTTTCCTGTGAACATTTGATTAAAAAAAATAATGAATTAAAATGTTTTTGACAAGTAAAAATTTTTCAGCCGCCATAACTACACAATAAATACAGGCGTTAGTTTGTTATTATAATTTACCAACATATTCATTTTTATTTTAGTAACTACTCGGGTATGAAATATTGTCTCGTAA
>JAOZSR010000143.1 GCA_029939575.1 Fidelibacterota bacterium | reverse complement strand
AAGCAGTTGGCAAAGATGTAACGCTGTTTAAAAAAGGTGATTGGATTTTCGGATCTGCCGGTATAAGTGCAGGTTGTTATGCAGAATATGCATGTGTACCTGAAAAGGGGCTTTTGTCAATAAAGCCGCCAAGTATCAAAAATGAGGAAGCTTCCCCTATCTGTTCGGCGTTGACAGCATGGAATTTTCTTATATCTATAGCAAATGTTCAAAGTGGACAGAAAGTTCTCATTAATGGTGCTTCCGGAAGTGTAGGTTCGGCAGCTGTACAGATTGCTAAAGTGTTTGGAGCGGAAGTTACCGGAGTATGCAGTACCTCAAACCTGGAATTGGTAAAATCTTTGGGAGCTGATAGAGTAATTGATTACACTAACGTAGATTTTACCAAAAATGATCAGATATATGATATTATTTTTGATGTGGCTGGGAAGAGTAAGTTTTCAAAATGTAAAAATATACTTTCACAAAAAGGAATATATCTTAGTCCTGTTCTTAGTCTCTCAATTCTTATTCAAATGTTTTTGACCGCCCTATTTAGCAATAAGAAAGTAAAATTTTCAGCCACAGGACTTCGACCACTTCCTGAGCGATTATCCAATCTTAAAGAAGTTATTAAACTTCTTGAAACAGGAAAATTAAGAACAATAATTGGTAAACGATATCATTTAGAACAAATTGTCGAAGCTCACAGATATGTGGAAAGCGGTCACAAGAGGGGAAATGTAGTGATCAATATAAACCATGATAAAGATAAGAATATCTAATGCAAATAATATAATGAAAGGTTAAATATTATGATAAAGAAAATAATATCTATTTGTCTGATTCTGATTATATATAAATTTAGTAATTGTCAGTCTGAAAACATCGGGAGATATAGTGTTGGCTTCAAATATTTTAAGACTACTGACAATTCGAGAAATTATATTGTTGAAAACGATACTGTAAAGAGGCCATTGTTGATTCATTATTGGTATCCAGCGCAAATTAATTCTGAATCAAATTATATGACTTTCAAGGATTATATTGATTTGATTGCAATTAGAGAAGATTTTGGAAAAGATCAAAATACAATTAACAATATGACCAATGGATTTATTAATGCTTACTTAGGGTTTTCCAAACAGTATTTTGGAATTGACACATCAATAACAACAGAAGATGTTCTAAATAGCCATGTTAAAGCAATATACGATGCAAAACCAATTGTTGAAAAATTTCCACTCATTATATATGCCCCATCCAATAGTAAATCAGCTGTTCAAAATCATATTATGTGTGAGTATTTAGCCAGCAATGGATATCATGTTGTTTCTGTTGGTTCTGCCGGCCATGAAACATTAAAACGATTTGATCAAAAAAAATCTACTTTAGCACAAGTTCGTGATATGGAGTTTATTGTAAAACATATCCGTGATTCATTAAAAGTAAATTTTTCTAATATTGGATTATTCGGGTATAGCACCGGAAGCATGGCAACTATCATTTACCAGATGAGAACCCCTGAAGTGAAGGCTGTAGCTAGTTTAGATGGTAGTCATGAATATGCATTTTATAAAATCTTGAATAAAATAGAAGAGTTTGATTTTGGCAAAGCAAATACACCCTATCTTATGATTGCGAACAAATTTAAAGATTATTCAGTTTTTCCGTTTTACAGCACAATTCCTGTAAAAGAAAAATATTTGTATAAGATGACTGCAATAGACCATAATGGATTTATATCTTATTGGCAACAATTTGCTATGAGTGGTAAAGATAGTATTGGCAACAATAGCGCAATTGAAAGTTATACTGTTTTATGCAAGTGCATTAATAGTTTTTTTAATACCACATTAAAATTGGGAATTGAAAATTCAAAAGAATTTGAAATACAGAATAATGGATTAATTCAAAAAGATTCTACTGATTATAATGTTATTGCAAAATTGCTTAACCAGATATTACAAGAAGGTATTGATAGTTCAATAACCGAGATGAAATCAAACGAAATATTATATAAAGGTAAAGTTAATATGATCAATGTAGTAGGTAGAATGTTTTTAGGTAATGAAAATAACATTGCAATCAAAATATTTACAGCTAATACTGAAATTCATCCTCGATCTTGGGAAGGTTTTTATAATCTGGCTAGAGCATACAAAGAGAGTAATCATATAGAGGCAGCGAAAAGTGCAATCGCCAAAGCAAGGGATATTAATAATAATGAAAATATACAGAAGTTATATGATGAGATAATGAAATTCAATGCAGAAAAGAGTACTAAATGAAACTTATACTAATAATCTTAGGACATTTGATTTTACTTTCGCAAGTAACATTAGGACAAAATAAGATTTGTGAGACATGTGTTGAATATACTTTGGCACTAACTGGTGATAAATTACAAGGAAGTAGTCTTCAGTTTGCTGGATACGACGTTTCTATGAACTTACCTACTGATTTTTCGAAAGATAGTTTAAGTATTGATTATTTGTTTACAGTTATCCGTAATAATGATATTAGAGGAGATTTCATTTTTCCAAATGGCAAAACAACTGAAATCAAATATTCATTGATACCATACAATGATACTTTGACAGTTTTTATGAAAACATCTAATGGATGGTATCCATGGGATAAACTTAGAATTGAAAATAATAGATTAATTTTTTCTTATGATTACTGGTATCGCCCACCGGCAAGTAATGTTGATTTAGAGATATTAAATTTGTGCTTTGATTATTTGAAAGATTCAACAAAATGGCACCAAAACGATGATAGAAATTGCGATACTGATAGATTAGATAAAATTTGGAGTTTGTTTTGCGCAATAAGAACTGCATCAATTAAAAAAATGGGGGAATATAATCATCGCGGGACAGTAATACAAACAACAAGGTTTGTGATTGATGAACTGTACCCTAACCATGGATACGCTCACACCTTAATGGATTTTAATAACGATCCAAACACCAAGTATAGCGATA
The DNA here is from genome assembly GCA_029939575.1 of Fidelibacterota bacterium. Lineage (GTDB taxonomy): Bacteria > Fidelibacterota > UBA2242 > UBA2242 > JAOZSR01 > JAOZSR01. The sequence goes on along the minus strand of JAOZSR010000143.1, from coordinate 3,285 downwards.
TAATTAATGTATTGACTATTACAAAAGATAGAATCGATAAGGAATTGAAGGAAAATGAAAAATAAAAGACTGAATTTCTTGCATTTGTTGATTCAAATACAAAAGCAAAAATATATTTTAATGTTGTCATCGCAAAAAGGAATGTAACATGAAAAACAACCTACAAATCTACCTAATGAAAATCTCAATATTATTATTTGTAGCAGGACTAATATTTATTTCCGGACGCCTTTTAGCGCAAGAAACAAGTAATCTATCTCAAACCATAAGAGGTCGCGTTGTTGATAAAGAAACACAAACAGCATTACCTGGAGCAAATGTATTTATACTTAATACAGATCCGCTTAAAGGCGCCATGACAGATATGGATGGCCATTTCCGTATTAAAAATGTTCACATTGGAAGAGTTGATATTCAAATAAGTTATATGGGGTATAAGACATTTACTATTCGGAGAATACAAATAACTACAAGTAAGGAAGTTGTGTTAAATGTTGAATTAGAAGAAGATGTTTTTTTATTAAAAGCAGTGACCGTTAATGCTAATAAAGATAATAAAGTTAAATCAGGCACGATTAATTCTATGACAATAATAAGTGCCAGAACTTTTTCTGCCGAAGAAACACGCCGATATGCAGGTGGAATGGACGACCCTGCACGTATGGCTTCTGCTTTTGCAGGTGTTACAGTAGGTAATGTTCAGGACAATTCCATTATCATACGTGGCAACTCGCCCAAAGGTGTATTGTGGCGATTGGAAGGAGTTGAAATTCCTAATCCCAGCCATTTTGCAGGGGCGAATGTTGCAGGAGGTGGCTTGACTACCTTATTTAGCAATCACTTATTGGCAAATTCCGATTTTTTTACAGGAGCATTTCCTGCTGAGTATGGTAATGTTTTGGCTGGTGTTTTTGACATAAAACTACGCAACGGAAATAATGAAAAAGGAGAGTATGCTTTTCAGGCCGGGGTTATGGGAATTGATTTTGCTGCTGAAGGTCCTTTTGTAGAAGGGAAAAAAGCATCTTATTTAATTAATTATAGATATTCTACTTTTGGACTAATAAAAGATTTTATTCCTTCTGAACAAATACCAGAATATCAAGATTTAAGTTTCAAATTAAATTTTCCTTTGAAAAAAGGTGGTGTAATTACATTTTGGGGTATCGGTGGAAACGATAAAAATTCAGAACCTGTTACCAAGGATGCAACTAAATGGGTATATAATTGGGATAGGGTTCAATATGATTTATCTACAAACGTAGGAGCATCTGGGCTTAACTATAAAAAAATAATAGGTAAATCGGCATATATTAACTCTTCTATCGTGGCTTCAACAAATAATTTTTCCTGGGATTTGAAAAGATTGAATGATGATCTTGTTTTAGAGGATAGCATTTTTATTGATAATACAACAAGCAAATTCACATTCTCGACATTCATAAATAATAAATTCAGCAAAAAACACGCTAACAGAACGGGTATAGTTTTAAATAATATTTTTTATAATTCCCAAACACAGGGAAAATATCAAGGGGAAATGATAGATTACAATAACTCCAATGGTAGTAGTTATCTCTTTCAGGCTTATACACAATCAAAATATGATATTAGCAGAAAATTACTTGTAAACATTGGTGTTCACACTCAATATTTTTTGCTAAATAAAGAATATTCAATTGAGCCTCGCTTAGGCTTAAAATATAAGATAAATCCTAAAAATATTTTAAGTTTTGGATATGGAAATCATAGCCAGTTGGAGCCACTCAATGTATATATGTATCAAAAAGAAAGTATAGCCAAAACCATATTGCCAAATAAAAACCTAGATTTCTCTAAAGCCCATCATTTTGTTGTTGGATATGATAATTTAATTACATCAAATCTTAGAATCAAGATTGAGCCATATTATCAATATCTGAATAATATTCCTGTTATTGCCGATAGCTCCTGGTCAATGATAAATTACGAACAAGAACTCACATTCGATAAAGTTCTTGAAAATGATGGAACCGGAACAAATATTGGAATTGATTTTACCTTAGAGCGTTTTTTGGAAAACAACTATTATTATTTATTAACAGCATCGTTTTTCGATTCAAAATATACAGCCGGAAACGCTAAGGTTTACAATTCGCGTTTTAATAAAAACTATGTTCTTACTTTACTCGGAGGAAAAGAGTTTGTTTTTGACAAGCAATATAATAAAACAAATATTTTGAGTATTAACGGTAGAATTTCATTAATGGGAGGGCATAGAATTCTTCCGGTTAACGAAGAGGTATCTCTTCGGGAAAAGGATATCTATTATGATTGGAGTAACCCTTACGAAGAACAAAATCCGGCTGACCTCTTTGTAGATCTGACTATAAGTTATAGAATTAATAAAAAGAAATATTCAAGTATATGGACTTTTCAAATAAAAAATCTAACCGGTACACATTCTAATTATATGTATCAATATAATATTAATGAAAATAAAATTGAAAATACAAGTCAGATGATAATGGTTCCATCAATAAGTTATAAAATTGAATTTTAATACATTTAAAAAAAATAACAGTTTAGGATTTGCCTGGAGGGGGGCGCAATTATAAAATAACATACATATCAAAATTCAAATCCTGATGAATCGAAACCATCAAATAAATCTGATACTATTAATTTTATCTCCTATTCATTTTTGGTAGTGTGCACAAAAGTGAGTCCCGAACCTCTGGATTTACTACATCTTTTCGGACACATAGTTAAGATAAAAAAATAATAAACTTTACAAAAAGGGAATTAAAATGTAGCATATTCAAAATTAATTTAATTATGATCATTATTAATACCTAAAAAATATGCTCCTGGTACTGTATTTTTGGTTTAAACATTTAAGAAAAGAAATAATTGCCGGATTTAGACTTCATAAAAATGAAGATCCTTTTTACCACATTTCCAAGAGTTCTCCCCGACAAATTTTTAATTCTTTCCCCGGGAAAGAAATTATTTAGTGGTTTATTCGGGTACCAAATCCAAATTTGTGATCAAGGAATTGATCAAGGAAAAAAGCAAAATTCTGCTTAATCTAAAAATCAGGGAAAAGAAAAAAAGTTTCACTGTTTTCTATACGGGAAATAATAATTTTTCAGTTCTTTGTTTATTAGGTGCTTATCCATTAATATTATTGTAAATTTATCCGGTATCCACCTATTAAAATTTTCTCGACGTGAAATTAAAATAGGCACTGTTCTCTTAAGCCGACGGTCGGAGGTTCGAATCCTCCTCAGGGTACTTTATAAG